>JBFFRO010000006.1:0-21557 GCA_041572995.1 Thiohalomonadaceae bacterium | reverse complement strand
TAGGCCGCACGCGCCTCGGCCGAGCCCAAGGAGTTGATCTCCAGGCTGACCGCGTCACTCAGACCGATCATCTTCCAGAAACGGGCGCTCATCATGATCAGCTCGGCGTCGATGTCCGGGCCCTCAAGGCCGAACACCTCCACCCCCACCTGATGGAACTGGCGGTAGCGGCCCTTCTGCGGACGCTCGTGGCGGAACATCGGCCCGGCGTACCAGAGCTTTTGCACCTGATTGTGGGTCAGGCCGTTCTCGATGGCGGCACGCACGCAGCCGGCGGTGCCCTCGGGGCGCAGGGTGAGGGAGTCGCCGTTGCGGTCCTCGAAGGTGTACATCTCCTTCTCGACGATATCGGTCACCTCGCCGATGGAGCGCTTGAACAGATCGGTCTTCTCCACCACCGGCATACGGATCTCGCTATAGCCGTAGGCCCCCATCAGGGTGCGCAGCTGCTCCTCGAGATACTGCCAGCGGGGGGTATCCTGCGGCAGGATGTCGTTCATGCCGCGGATCGCCTGGATGTGCTTTGCCAAGGTCTTCAGTCCTTCACTTACAAGGGTTACGTATTCGGTTTCAGTCGTCGCTCTGCAGACGGCGGCGGACCACCGCCTCGCGGATGTTTTTCTCCAGCTCATCCACCAGCTGCTCATTGTCCAGCTTGTGGTCGGGCTTGCCGTCGATGTAGAGCAGGTTGGGCTGGCCGCCGGTCAGGCCGATATCGACCTCCTTCGCCTCGCCCGGGCCGTTGACGACACAGCCGATCACCGCCACATCCAGCGGCTCGAGGATGTCCTCCAGACGCTCCTCCAGGGCGTTGACGGTGGCGATCACATCGAAGTTCTGGCGCGAGCAGGAGGGACAGGCAATCAGGTTAATCCCCTTGCTGCGCAGGTGCAGGCTCTTGAGGATATCGAAGCCCACCTTGATCTCCTGAACCGGGTCGGCGGCCAGGGAGACGCGGATGGTGTCGCCAATCCCCTCGCTCAGCAGCATACCCAGGCCGATGGCCGACTTGACCGTGCCGGAGCGGAAACCACCCGCCTCGGTAATGCCCAGGTGCAGGGGCTGCTCGATCTGGTCGGCCAACTTGCGGTAGGCGGCCACGGTCATGAAGATCTCCGAGGCCTTGAGGCTCACCTTGAAATTGGGATAGTCGAGGCGATCGAGAATATCGATGTGACGCAGGGCCGACTCCACCAGTGCCTCGGCGGTCGGCTCACCGTATTTCTGCTGCAGATCCTTCTCCAGCGAGCCGGCGTTAACACCGATACGGATGGGGATGTTTTTATCGCGCGCCGCATCCACCAGCGTACGCACCCGCTCCTCCTTGCCGATGTTGCCGGGATTGATGCGCAGGCAGTCCACCCCCAGCTCCAGCACCCGCAGGGCGATACGGTGATCGAAGTGGATGTCGGCCACCAGCGGCACCGTGGCCTGGGCGCGGATGGCGCCGAAGGCCTCGGCCGCATCCATGCTCGGCACCGAAACGCGGACGATATCGGCCCCGGCGCTCTCCAGGGCCTGGATCTGCGCCACGGTGGCGGCCACATCGGTGGTCTCGGTATTGGTCATGCTCTGCACCGAGATCGGTGCGTCGCCGCCGACAGCGACACTGCCGACCATAACCTGCCGTGACTGGCGGCGGCGAATGGGGGATTCGTGCTGCATCGCTTACCTGTCGTTATCTTCGGCAGTGCCGAGCTGGAAACGGGCGGTGTCGTTGCCGCGGCGCTTATAGCGCATCACATCGACGCTCTCGCCGTTATAGCTGAGGCTGACGCCCGGGGCGTAGCCGAAAAAGACCTTAAAGGGCGCACGCCCCTCCACCCGGACCTGACGTCCGCCCTTGTAGAGACCGTAGACCAGCTGCGCACCGTCGCTGTCGTACACCTCCATCCAGCTGTCCTCGTTGACGCTCACCTCGATCACCGCCCCCATGGGCTCCGCGATGGGTGTCGCCTCCGGCGTTTCTACAGCCACGCCCTCCTCGTCTGCCACCTCGGCAGATTCGGGCTCCTGCAGCTCAAGCCCAGGCGCCGCGTCGACCGGCTCGGACTCCGGCGCCACCTCAGCCGCGGGAGGCAGACTCAGTTCCAGGGTATCCCCGGCGCCCATGCTCTCGATCTCGGGCTCTGCGCTTGGCACGCCCTCATCAGGCTGGCGCGACAGCCACCAGAGCACCAGCAGCACCGCCAGGGCGATAATGATGAGGTAGGTGATCGCCTTCACCGGGGCGTCACTGCTACGTACCTCGGCAGCGGCAGCATTGGGTGCCAGCGGCGTCATGCTCTGCTCATCGCCGAAGTAGTCACGCACCAGGACATCGGTGTCCAGCCCCAGCAAGCGGCCATAGCCGCGCAGGTAGCCACTGACAAAGGTGGCTGGTGGCAGAGCTTCACTACGCCCATTCTCCAGGGCGTCGATCAGGTTTTCGTTCAGGTGCAGATCACGGGCCACGCTATCGATCGCCAGGCCCTTGGCCTCGCGCGCCTGACGCAGGCGACGACCAACATCCAGTGCGCCGGCATGGCTCTCGTCGTTGAGCTGTTCTTCGTTGTTCTCGCTCATTTCGACTCCAGGTATAGACGGGTTTCTTCTGAATCCGGGTAGTTGTTTCTCAGCGACAGACCGTAGCTGGCCAAGGCATTTTTATCGCCCAGCACCCGCTCAATGCGTACCCCCAGCCACAGGGTGCGCGGGGAGTGACGACCGATCTCAAGGTAGCGCTGCAGGTAGGCACGTGCGGAGAGATGACTGCCCTTCTCCAGGCTGATCTCGGCCATCACTACCAGCGACTTCGGCATCTTCGGTTCGATCTGCAGGCCCTGGCGCAGGTAGGCCTCGGCCTTTTCCCGATCATGTGCCCTTAGGCACAGACCGAGATTTTCGTAGGTTTGCGCCTTACCACGATAGAAGGGATTCTCCAGCACCTGCAGGAACTGCACCTCGGCCTCTTCGAAGCGCTCGTTCTCACAGAGGAAAACGCCATAGTTGTTAATCAGCGCGGTGTTATCCGGCTGCGCGCGGCGAGCCCGGCGGAAGTGGCCGTCGGCCTTTTCACTCTCGCCGAGGCGACGATAGAGCTCGGCCATGTAGTGGTTGGCCTCGAAGGAGTTAGCATCAAAGGCCAGCGCCCGCTCCAGCTTCTCCTGGGCCACCTGATAGTTACCCATCTGCATGTAGCGCAGGCCCATTTGCGCATTCACTGCCGCCGACTTCTGGGGGTTGCCATCGGTGGGCGGATTGCTGCCGCAGGCGCCCAGCACGGACAGCACCAGGGCCATGGAAACGATACGGGTAAACCTCATGATACCTGCCTCTCCATCTTCTCCTCCTTGAAACGCTGACTGCGGCGGGTACGGTCCTGGACCTTGCCCACCAGCTGACCGCAGGCCGCGTCGATATCCTCACCACGGGTCTTGCGGGTGATGGTCACCAGATTGCCCTGCATAAGGATGTCGCGAAAGCGGTCGATGGTTGCCATATCCGAACTTTCGTAGGGACTGTTAGGAAAGGTGTTAAAGGGGATCAGGTTCATCTTCGCGGGCACCCCACGCAGGATCTTCAGTAGCTGGCGGGCGTGCTCGGGAGAGTCGTTCACCCCCTTGAGCATGGTGTATTCGAAGGTGACCCGGCGGTGCGGCTTACCCTCCAGGTAGCGCTTGCAGGCGGCCAGCAGCTCCTTGATCGGGTACTTCTTGTTGATTGGCACCAGCTCGTTGCGCAGCTCGTCGTTGGGGGCATGCAGGGAGACCGCCAGCGACACATCGGAGAGTTCGCGCAGCTTGTCCAAGGCCGGCACCACCCCGGCGGTGCTGATGGTGACCCGGCGCTTGGAGATGCCAAAGGCGTAGTCATCCTGCATCAGGTTCATCGCCGGCACTACCGCCTCAAGATTCATCAGCGGCTCACCCATGCCCATTAGCACCACGTTGGTGATGACGTGGTCGCCCTTGTTCTCGGGCAGACCGAGACGGCGCGCGGCCACAAGCACCTGGCCGATGATCTCGGAGGTAACGAGATTGCGGTTGTAGCCCTGGCGGGCGGTGGAGCAGAAAGAGCAGGCCAGCGAGCAGCCCACCTGCGAGGAGACGCAGAGGGTGCCACGCTCACCATCAGGGATAAAGACCGTCTCTACCTTGTTACCGTCGGCCAGGCTCAGGGCCCACTTGACGGTGCCATCACTGGAGGGCTGCTCGACCGCCACCTCTGGCGGGCGCACCTCGGCACAGGCCTTGAGCTTCTCGCGCAAGGCCTTGCTGAGATTGGACATGGCGTCGAAATCATCCACCCCGTGGTGGTAGATCCATTTCATCACCTGAGAAGCGCGGAAGGCCTTCTCCCCCATTTCGGCGAAGAAGGCCTCCAGTGCCTGGCGATCCAGGTCCAGCAGGTTGGTCTTTTGCAGCGTCTGCTCCATTCGCAACCTCAAATCAGCGCGGGGGCCGAGCCCCCGCATCAACGCCCCTTAGCGGGTGCGCGGGCAAAGCTCGTCCTCGGAGAAGAAGAAGGCGATCTCGTTCTTGGCGGTGTCCGGGCCATCGGAGCCGTGCACGGCGTTCTCGTCGATGGACTCGGCGAAGTCGGCGCGGATGGTACCGGCGGCGGCTTCCTTGGGGTTGGTGGCACCCATCACCTCACGGTTCTTGGCGATGGCATCCTCGCCCTCAAGCACCTGCACCATCACCGGGCCGGAGGTCATGAAGGCGACCAGCTCACCGTAGAAGGGGCGCTCCTTGTGGACCTCGTAGAAGGCGCCAGCCTTCTCCTCGGAGAGGTGCATCATCTTGGCGGCAACGATCTTCAGACCGGCCTTCTCGAAGCGGGTGTAGATCTCGCCGATCACGTTCTTGGCAACGGCATCGGGCTTGATGATGGAAATGGTGCGCTCAACGGCCATGGGGGAGGTTCTCCGAAATCGTAAGTTCTTGCAAAACAACGCCGCCCACCTGTCGGTGCACGGCGTCAAAGTCAGTAAACCCGCGATTATACGCGGGCTTAGCGGGGTCTGCCAGCCTTATTGACGCCCCGAAGAGGGCGCCCAGGGGCTCAGTCGCGTTCCTCGATCCAGGCCATCTGGATGGCCTCGAGGATCTTCTCGTTGGAGTGCTCGGGATCGTCATCGAAACCCTCCAGCTCGCAGACCCAGTCATGCAGGTCGGTAAAGCGCACGTACTGCGGGTCCGCCTCCGGGTGGGCCTCATCCAGTTCGATGGCGATGTCGTTGATATCGGTCCACTTCATGCCATTGGCTCCCTTAATGGTTCTCACTGACCATGTTGATGGTGTACTTGGGGATCTCGACCACCAGGTCCTCGTCACCAACCACGGCCTGGCAGGAGAGGCGCGATTCCGGCTCCAGGCCCCAGGCCTTGTCCAGCATGTCCTCCTCCAGCTCATCGGCCTCGCCCAGGGAGTCAAAGCCCTCACGGACGATGACGTGGCAGGTGGTGCAGGCGCAGGATTTCTCGCAGGCGTGCTCGATATGGACGCCGTTGTCGATGGCCGCATCGCAAATGGTGACGCCGGACGGGGCCTCGAAGGCGGCGCCTTCGGGACAGAGTTCTTCGTGGGGCAGGATGATGATCTGCGGCATGCTTGCCTCTTCTTTTGCTGTTCAAGGACCGAACCCGGATTCACGAGGGGCGGCTATCGTCGTCTGCCCCCGCGCCGGGCGCGGCCCTTTGGATGAAGTATAGTCCTAAATCTCGTCCACCGACTGACCAGAGAGGGCCTTGCGGATGCCCTCATCCATGCGCCGCGCGGCAAATTCGGTGGAGGCCTGGTTGAGACCCTCGATGGCGCGCTTGATGGCCGCTGCATCGCCCCCCTTCGCCAGCTCCGTCAGCTCGGCCATGGCCGCCTCCAGCGCCGCACGCTCTTCGGCGCTGAGCATCTCGCCATCGGCCGCCAGCGCCGCCTGCATCGCCTCCAGGCTGCGATCCGCCTCCACCTGCTGCTCGCGCAGGTTACGGGCGTCCATGTCGTCGCGGGCAAAGCTCATGGAGTCGGTGAGCATTCGTGTCACCTCCTCATCGGAGAGGCCGTAGGAGGGCTTCACCTGGATGGAGCTCTCCACCCCGCTGGTCTGCTCGCGGGCGGTCACCGACAGCAGGCCGTCGGCATCCACCTGGAAGGTAACGCGGATACGCGCCGAGCCGGCCACCAGCGGCGGGATACCGCGCAGCTCGAAGCGGGCCAGGGAGCGGCAGTCGTCGACCAGCTCGCGCTCGCCCTGGAGCACGTGGATGGCCATCGCCGTCTGCCCATCCTTGTAGGTGGTGAACTCCTGGGCACGGGCCACCGGGATGGTGGTGTTGCGCGGGATGATCTTCTCCACCAGGCCGCCCATGGTCTCGATGCCCAGCGACAGCGGGATCACATCCAGCAACAGCATCTCATCATCGGGCTTGTTGCCCACCAGCACATCAGCCTGCATGGCGGCACCGATGGCCACCACCTTGTCCGGGTCGATGTCGGCCTTGAGCTCGGCCTTGAAGAAGTCGGCCACCAGTTCGCGCACCCGTGGCACGCGGGTGGAGCCGCCGACCATCACCACATCCATGATCTCATCCGTTTCGACACCGGCATCGCGCAGGGCGCGGCGGCAGGGAATGATGCTCTTGCGGATGATGGGCTCGACCAGGGCGTTGAAGTGCTCACGCGTCAACTGTGCCTCCCAGTAGGAGCCGTCGGCCAGTTCCAGCTTGATGGCGGTGCTGTCGCTGTCGGTCAGCGCCTCCTTGGCGGCACAGGCATCACGCATCAGGCGGCGCAGCTGGCGGTGGTCGGCATCATCGGCAATCCCCGCCTCGGCCATCATCCACTCGGCGATGGCGCGGTCCATGTCATCACCGCCAAGGGCCGAGTCACCGCCGGTGGCCAGCACCTCGAAGACCCCCTTGTTGAGGCGCAGGATGGAGATATCGAAGGTACCGCCACCGAGGTCATAAACGGCGATCACCCCCTCACGCCCCTGGTCCAGACCATAGGCGACGGCAGCGGCGGTGGGCTCGTTAAGCAGGCGCAAGACATTAAGACCGCTAATACGTGCGGCATCCTTGGTGGCCTGACGCTGGGCATCGTCGAAATAGGCAGGGACGGTGATCACCACCCCGGTCAGCTCGCCGCCGAGACTCTCCTCGGCGCGGGCGCGCAGGGTGTTGAGGATCTCGGCGGAGACCTCCACCGGGCTGACATCGCCGGCGACGGTATGGATCTTCGGCATCGCCGATTCGGAGGCGACGAACTCGTAGGGCAGGCGCGTACCGAGACCCTTGATGTCCTCCAGGCCCCGGCCCATGAAGCGTTTCACCGAAATGATGGTGTTGAGCGGGTCCTCGGCGGCGGCAAGCTTGGCAGTCGCTCCCACCTCGGTCGAGCCATCGGCGTGGTAGCGCACCACCGAGGAGAGCAGATGGCTGCCATCGGGAGCCGGCAGGGTATCGGCCTGGCCCGAGCGCACCGTGGCCACCAGCGAGTTGGTGGTACCGAGGTCGATGCCGGCGGCAAGGCGATGCTGGTGGGGGGCGGCCGACTGGCCCGGTTCACTGATCTGCAAAAGCGCCATCTGGGGATTCCGTCTTGATTCGTTTCGGCTACCGGGCCGGAAATGGCTAGAGGTGGACCAGGTCCTCTTCCATCTCATCCAGCTCCTGCAGCAGCTTGCTCATGAACTGCATCTTGCGCACATCGCCCGTGGCCCGTTCCAGGGCATCCTCACCGCCGTGGTCAAAGGCGGCGGCCAGCTCGTCGATGAGCACACGCTCACGCGTCTCGATATCCTCGCGCAGTTCGGCCAGTGCACCAAAGGGGTCGGCCTTGGACTTCACCGAGGCCAGCGCCTCACGCAGCTCCATCTGCTGCATCAGGAAAGCCGGCTCCATGGCGGTGGCGTTGTCGTCCAGTTCCACCCCGGCCAGCTCCAGCAGGTGACGTGCACGCAGCAGCGGCGACTTGAGGACACGATAGCCCTCGTTGATGCGCGAGGCCTGCTCCACCGCCAGGCGCTGCTCCTGGGCCGAGCTGCCAGCAAAGCGATCGGGGTGAGCGGCCTTCTGCAGCTCGCGATAACGCAGGGAGAGGGCCTCGCTGTCGATGACAAAGCCGGTAGGCAGGCCGAACAATTCGAAATGGTTGAGCACGGAGCTAAACGGTGAAGCTCTCGCCACAGCCGCAGGCATCCTTGACGTTGGGGTTGTTGAACTTAAACCCCTCGTTCAGGCCCTCGCGGGCAAAGTCCACCTCGGTGCCGTCCAGGTAGACCAGGCTCTTGGCGTCCACCAGCACCTTAATGCCGTGGCTCTCGAACACCTCGTCATCGGCATCTACCTCATCGGCGAATTCGATGACATAGGCCATACCGGAGCAGCCGGAGGTGCGCACACCCAGACGCAGGCCAACGCCCTTGCCACGGTTTTCGAGAAATTTGCGCACGTGCACGGCGGCGTTTTCAGAGAGAGAGACTGCCATGACCCTGACCCCTTAGTCCTTCTTGCCCTTGTAGTCGTCGATGGCCGCCTTGATGGCGTCCTCGGCCAGCACCGAGCAGTGTACCTTCACCGGCGGCAGCGCCAACTCCTCGGCGATGTCCTTGTTCTTGATCGTCAGCGCCTCATCCAGGGTCTTGCCCTTCACCCACTCGGTCACCAGCGAGCTGGAGGCGATGGCCGAACCGCAGCCGTAGGTCTTGAAGCGCGCGTCCTCGATCACACCCTCGTCGCTCACCTTGATCTGCAGGCGCATCACATCGCCGCAGGCCGGAGCACCGACCATGCCGGTACCGACGTTGTCCTCGCCCTCTTCGAAGGCGCCGACATTGCGGGGGTTGTCATAGTGGTCCATGACCTTGTCGCTGTACATATCGTGTTACCTCGGCTCGTGTCCGACCCAATAGGGGAGTTGGGAGGTCGGAAATTTTACCTTAATGCGCGGTCCACTGCACGGAGTTGAGATCGATGCCGGCCTTGTACATATCCCACAGCGGGGAGAGCTCACGCAGCTTGGTAACTGCGCCATTGATCAGCTCGATGGCGCGGTCGATCTCCGCCTCGGTGGTGAAGCGACCGATGGAGAAACGCAGCGAGCTGTGGGCCAGCTCGTCGGGGCGCCCCAGGGCACGCAGCACGTAGGAGGGTTCCAGGCTGGCGGAGGTGCAGGCGGAACCGGAGGAGACGGCCAACTCGGCCAGCGACATCATCAGCGACTCGCCCTCAACATAGTTAAAGCTGACGTTGAGGTTGTGCGGCACACGCTGCTCCAGGTCACCGTTGAGGTAGGTCTCCTCGATGTCCTTGATGCCGTTCCAGAGGCGGTCACGGAGCATGCGCACGCGCTCGTTCTCGGCGGCCATCTCCTCGCGGGCGATACGAAAGGCCTCGCCCATGCCGACGATCTGGTGGGTGGCGAGGGTGCCGGAGCGCATGCCGCGCTCGTGACCACCGCCGTGCATCTGTGCCTCCAGGCGCACACGCGGCTTGCGGCGCACGTAGAGGGCACCGATACCCTTGGGGCCGTAGATCTTGTGCGCCGACATGGAGAGCAGGTCGATCTTCATCGCATCCACATCAATGGGGGTCTTGCCGCAACTCTGCGCCGCATCAACGTGGAAGAGGATCTTGCGCGAACGACACAGCTCGCCGATGGCGGCGACATCCTGAATCACACCGATCTCGTTATTCACGTGCATGATGGAGACGAGGATGGTGTCATCACGCATCGCCGCCTCCAGCTTGTCCAGGTCGATCAGGCCGTCGGCCTCCGGATCCAAGTAGGTGATCTCGAAGCCATCGCGCTCGAGGTGGCGACAGGTGTCCAGCACCGCCTTGTGCTCGGTCTTGGCGGTGATGATGTGCTTGCCCTTCTTGGCGTAGAACTGCGCCACGCCCTTGATCGCCAGGTTATCGGACTCGGTGGCGCCGGAGGTCCAGACGATCTCCTTGGGATCGGCACCGATCAGCGCGGCAACGTTGGCACGCGCCTCGTTGACGCCCTTCTCCGCCTCCCAGCCAAAGTAGTGGGAGCGCGAGGCGGCGTTGCCGAAGCGGCCGTCCTCCAGGGTCAGGTAGCTGCACATGGCCTCGGCCACCCGCGGGTCAACCGGGGTGGTGGCGGAATAGTCGAAGTAGATCGGCTTGCTCATGTTCTCTCCGTCCGCGCACTCGGCGCGCTGAAGTTTGGGTACTTGTTCGTTCCGCCTCACCAGCCAACGCTGGCAAAACGCTGTAATCCGTCCACCTGGCCCTTGAGGGCGGTGATAAAACCGTCCACCTCGGCCTCGCTGTTGCTCTGGCCAAGGCCGACGCGTATTGCGCAGCGAGCCAGCTCCGGGGCCACCCCCATGGCCGCCAGCACGCTGCTGGGGCGCTCATGGTGGCTGCCGCAGGCCGCACCGCTGGAGACCGCATAACCCTCACGGTCCAGGGCCATAATCAGGGTCTGGCTCTCCACCCCCGGTACGGCGAAAAAGAGGGTGTTGTAGAGCCGCTCGGCCTCCTCGCCGAAGATCACGGCCTGCGGCAGCTGCGCCTTGAGTCGCGCCTCCAGGCGCTGGCGCAGCCTCAGGCCGTGTTCACGACGAGCCTCGGCTTCGCTCAGCGCCAGCTCGGCGGCCTTGCCGAAACCGACGATGGCCGGCAGGGCCTCGGTGCCACCGCGCCAGTCACGCTCCTGACCACCGCCGTGCAGCAGCGGCTCCAGCATCACCGCCTTGTCCAGCACCAGGGCACCGGCCCCCTTGGGGCCATAGATCTTGTGCGAGGAGAGACTGAGCATCTGAGCCCCGCCGTTGAGGAAATCCAGGTCCCACTTGCCGGCCGCCTGCACCGCATCGCTGTGCAGCAGCACCCCGGCCTCAGCACAGCGCTCGGCAATCTCCGCCATCGGCTGCACCACCCCGGTCTCGTTATTGGCCCACATCAGTGAGACTAGCCGGGGCCTCTCCTTGAGTAACTCATCCAGGCGCTCTAGCTGGAAGCGTCCCGCATCATCCACCGCCAGGTGCTGCACCTGCAGCCCGTGGCGGGCCAGGACCGCGGCCGGCTCCAGAAGGGAGGCGTGCTCGATAGAGCCGACCACCAGTCCCTCATCCTTGCCCGGCTCGCTGAAGATCCCCTTGAGTGCGGTGTTGTTGGCTTCGGTGCCACCGCTGGTAAAGACCACCTGGCTGGGATGGGCGCCGACCAGCTCTGCCACCTGCTCGCGCGCTGTATCCAGCGCAGCGCGGGCACGGCGACCGAAGGCATGGACACTGGAGGGGTTGCCGAACTCCCCTTTCAGGTAGGGGAGCATCGCCTCGAGTACGCGTTCGTCCAGCGGCGTCGTGGCGTTATGGTCCAGGTAGCAGGCCAAGGGGACTCCCTTTGCTCATAGGGGCGGTGTGTTACCGCCTCAGGCGTTGGCGACGTCCTGGCCGTTAATCACCGCCTCAACGCGGGCATCCTGGCGGGCCGCCACTTCGCGGACCTCCTTGCGCTCGACCAGCTGGCCGAGGTCGATACCCTTGAGGAAGGAGTAGATCTGGTCGCTGAGGTCGCACCAGAGTTCGTGGGTAAGGCACTGGCCCTCTTCCTGGCAGTTGCCCTTGCCCTCGCAGCGGCGGGCATCCACCTTCTCGTCCACCGCGGTGATCACGTCGGCGACGCAGATCTCGGCGGCGGCACGGCTCAGGCGGTAACCGCCACCGGGGCCGCGGGCACTGTCGACCAGACCGTTCTTGCGCAGCTTGGAGAACAGCTGCTCGAGATAAGAGAGGGAGATCCCCTGACGCTTGGAGATATCTGCCAGGGTGATCGGCCCATCCTTGTAGTGCAGGGCCAGATCCAGCATCGCGGTGACCGCATAGCGGCCTTTGGTCGTCAGTCTCATTGCCTTACCCCTAAATACCCAGTAAAGTTGTAAAGGAATTGAGGCTAATGTAGCAAGACCTAGTTTTTTGGTCAACTATTCTTTTCTGCCGATTCCGCTTCCGGCTTTTCACCGCCCGACTCCTGCTCAACACCACTGCGGATCTCGCAGGCGTTCAGCGCCGGCATCTGCAACTCCCCGATCTCCGCCCCCAGACTCTTAATCGCCCCGCACATGCGCTCCATTCGCTCATCCATGGTGTGGATATGGTCGAGCATGCAGTTGATCGCCTTGGCCACCGGGTCGGGCATATCGCCGTGGGTGCCGTAGGCGTCGAAGCCAATCTTGCGGGCCGTTTCGGCACGCTGCTTATCCTTCTCGTCACGCTGCTGGGTGTCGACGATCTTGCCCGGCACGCCGACCACGGTGGTGTCGGCCGGTACATCCCTGACCACCACCGCGTTGGAGCCGATACGGCCGCCGTCCTGAATGGTGATGGGGCCGAGCACCTTGGCCCCGGCGCCGACCACCACATCGTTACCCAGGGTGGGGTGGCGCTTGCCCTTGTCCCAGGAGGTGCCGCCGAGGGTAACACCGTGGTAGAGGGTGCAGTCATCGCCGATGACCGCGGTCTCGCCGATCACCACCCCCATGCCGTGGTCGATAAAGAAGCGGCGACCGATCACTGCGCCGGGATGGATCTCGATACCGGTGAGCCAGCGGGCCAAGGTGGAGAGAAAGCGCGCCAACCACTTGAGGCGAAGGTTCCAGAGGCGGTGGGCCATGCGGTGGAAGAGCACCGCCTGGAAACCGGGGTAGAGAGTCACGATCTCGAAGATGTTGCGTGCTGCCGGGTCACGCTCAAATACGCACTGCACATCCTCTTTCAACCGCTGGAAAAGGGCCATCGCACTGATTCCTGACTAAAACGTAGTGTCAATTTTGGCACAGCACGGGGCCCAATGACAGGGCAGGTGCTACTCCTCGCCCGCTGTCGGCGCCCCGGTGGCGGCCAGGCGGGCCTGCTTCTCGGCAGCGGTGAGGATCCCACGCAGGATGTTGTACTCCACCTTGCTGATGCGCGCGCGCAGGAACAGCCGGCGCAGGCGGCGCAACAGTTGGCGCGGGTTGTCCGGGTCGAGGAAGTCGATGGCCACCAGGGCCTTCTCGAAGTGGGCGAACAGCCCCTCCAGCTCATCGGCGGTGGCCGCCGGCTCGTACTCGTCCTCCGGAGGAGGTGGGGCGCCCTCCTCGCGGCGAACCAGGAACAGCTCATAGGACAGCACCTGTACCGCCATGGCGATGTTGAGCGAGGAGTAGTCGGGATTGGTGGGGATATGCACCAGGTAGTTGCAGCGCTCCAGCTCCTCGTTACTAAGGCCGGAGTCCTCGCGACCGAAGACCAGCGCCACCTGGGCCCCCTCCCCCGCCGAGTGCGCCAGCGCCGCGCACTCGCGTGGCTCCACCTGCGGCCAGGCGATGGTGCGCAGGCGGGCGCTGGCCCCAATGGCCAGTTCACAGCCATCCAGCGCCTCATCCAGGGTCTCCACGACTCGGGCTCTGGCGAGAATGTCATCGGCGCCCGAGGCACGTGCGGTGGCCTCGGCATGTGGGAAGCTGCGCGGGGCCACCAACACCAGCTCATCCAGCTGCATGTTCTTCATCGCCCGCGCCACCGCGCCGATGTTACCGGGGTGGCTGGTCTCCACCAGCACGATACGAATTGCGCTCATTGCATACCTTTCATTAGCGAGGCCTGATAGAATAACAGGTTCCAGCCCGGACTCAGGCCCGTGGCGCGTTCTTTACAACCTTCATTTCAGCGGAGACCAGGCATGCATCCCCTGCTCAATATCGCCGTGCGCGCTGCGCGCCAGGCGGGCGACATTATCGCGCGCTCCATGGACCAAGTGGACACCCTTACCGTCACCACCAAGGCGCAGAACGACTACGTCAGCATGGTCGACCTGAAGGCCGAGCAGGCCATCATCAACACCATCCGCAAGGCCTACCCGGACCACGCCATCCTCGCCGAAGAGAGTGGTGTGACCGAGGGCAATGAAGAGTTCCAGTGGGTCATCGACCCGCTGGACGGCACCACCAACTTCCTCCACGGCTTCCCCCAGTTCGCCGTCTCCATCGCCCTCAAGCACAAGGGCCGCCTGGAGCACGCGGTGGTCTACGACCCGGTGCGTCAGGACCTGTTCACCGCCACCCGCGGCGGCGGCGCCCAACTCAACAACCGCCGCATTCGCGTCACCAACATCAAGAGTCTCAACGGCGCACTGATGGGCACCGGCTTCCCCTTCCGCCACGAACAGCACATCGAGGCCTACCTCAAGAGCTTCACTGCCGTCTTCACCGAGGTGGCCGATATCCGCCGTGCAGGTGCCGCCTCGCTGGACCTGGCCTACGTCGCCGCCGGCAAGCTGGATGGCTTCTGGGAGCTGGGGCTGAACGAGTGGGACATGGCCGCAGGCGCCCTGCTGATCCGCGAGGCCGGCGGCCTGGTGGGCGACTTCTCCGGTGGCGAGGACTACCTCAACACCGGCAACATCGTCGCCGGCAACCCCAAGCTGTTCAAGCACCTGCTGCAGACCATCACCCCCGCCTTCAAGGACAGCCTGAAGAAGTAGCATGGCGGGCTTCCAGCTGCACCCGCGTCTGGCCGAGGACTGTATCGTCCTCGGCCGCTTTGAGCTCAGCCTCGTACTGTTGATGAACGACAGCCGCTACCCCTGGTGCATCCTCGTGCCCCAGCGGGACGGCATCCGCGAGATCCACGAACTGAGCGAGACCGACCAGCAACAACTGCTGCGCGAATCCAGCCTCCTCAGCCGGCTGATGAGTGAGCACTTCCAGGCAGAGAAGATGAACCTCGGCGCCCTCGGCAATATCGTTCCCCAGCTGCACCTGCACCACATCGCCCGCCACAGCGACGACGCCGCCTGGCCGGGGCCGGTGTGGGGCCACTCCCCCGCTACACCCTATTCCGACAGGCAAATGAAACAGCGCCTTTCCGAGTTCCACACGTTGCTCCAGGCTCACCTCACCCTCAACTAGGCCCCGCGCCTTTGCCAGCACGACGCCCTCATAAGCTAGGAGACGCCCTACAAGATTAGGCGTTATTGGCCGACAGAAATCCCGCATCTTGCCGAAGGATGATAGTGCCGTCATCGAGCTACGGTGGATCATGTGGGAGGAGCACCATGCGCGGAATCAAATCATTAGTTCTCACCAGCCTGTTACTGGCTTCACCAGCGGGCTACGCGGGGCCTCTGGGAAAATACTCCGAGCCCGAAACACGCGCCGCGCCCATTATCATTGACCGCTCAAAATCTCGCAGCTATCCCAACATGGACCTGCCAACACGCCCTCAGCTCAGCCCCAGGCTCTCGACCCGTCAGCAGAAGACATTGGAAGCTATGTCGAGACTTGAGTCCACTGATGAACTGAACCGATGGATTGAGACATTCACCCAGCGTGAAATGGAGGCTCGCAGGAGGGGCAGCTACCAGGAGCAGATGTATTACCGAGGAATACTGGACGCCTGGTTCAACCGGCAACGGGGGAATTAATCATGAGAACGCTACTACTCATACTCGCCATGACACTGATCACGCTTGGCGCGCACGCAGAGGACAAGCCCCCCTCGCTAGAGGAGTTCCTCTACCATGACGACAACGATGCCATGGGGAGACCTGACTTCACGCCAGCCGAAGTCCCCGGGGAAGAGATGAATAGCCTACTGACATCCATGCTTCAACGACTGGACTCGCTCGAGGCCATCACTACCAGCACAGAAAAGGAGTCAGAAACCATCCTCATCGAGAGAATGAGTAATGAACGCTGGTATGTCATTACCCTGTGTGTCCTCTCGATCATCTCCCAGGTGATCATTCTTTCGTTTCTGAAGCTCAAGGATCACAGCGCCCGCGAGCTGGTCAGTGCATCAGGGCTCTCCCTGATCATTTTCGGGACCATCATCCTCGTTATGGTTGTTAACACCACCGAACAGCTAACCGCAGCGATCGGTATTCTTGGCGCAATCGCCGGCTACCTGTTCCGCAGCGCGCAGGGCGACGGAGCAGGTTCGACCAACGGTTCAAATCATGGCGCTGCCACAGCTGGAGAGTCCAGCTAGAAAAAAGGCCCGCAATCGCGGGCCTTTTTCTTTGCAGGCTCTCGGCATGTACCTAGGGCATACCGTCGATGTTCTCCTGCTCCTCGCCCTCCTTCTCCACCGGCATCAGGTCCTCCTTGCTGACACCCAGCGCCAGAGCGGCGGCGGCGGCAACATAGATGGAGGAGTAGGTACCGACGACGATGCCGACAATCAACGCGGTGGCAAAGCCGTGGATCAGCTCGCCGCCGACGAAGAACAGCGCCAGCAACACCAACAGGGTGGTGAGCGAGGTGATCAGGGTACGCGAGAGGGTCTGGTTAAGTGAGGCGTCGATCACGTCCTCAGACTCGCCCTTGCGCATCTTGCGGAAGTTCTCGCGGATGCGGTCAAAGACCACAATGGTGTCGTTGAGCGAGTAGCCGATCACCGCGAGGATGGCAGCCAGCACGGTCAGATCGAAGTCCAGCTGGAGGATGGAGAAAACACCGAGGACGATGATCACATCGTGCACCAGCGCCGCTACCGAGCCGAGAGCAAAGCGGTACTCGAAACGCAGGGCCACGTAGACCAGGATGCCGATAAGGGCATAGAGCATGGCCAGGCCGCCGTCATTGGTAAGCTCCTCACCCACCTGCGGGCCGACGAACTCCTGGCGGCGCTTGATCAGCTCCGGCTCATCGGCCTGCAGCAGCGTGAAGATCTGCTCGCTCACCTGGTCGGGCTTAACCCCCTCGCGCTCGGCGACACGGACGAGGATCTCGCGAGCGCTGCCAAAATGCTGGACCACGGCATCATCGTAGCCGCCCTTGGCCAGGGCCTCGCGCACACCGGCCAGCTCCACCGGTGCCGGGTAGCCCATCTCCACCACGGTGCCGCCGGTAAAGTCGATGCCGAAGTTGAGCCCCTGGCTAAAGAGCGAGCCGAGGGAGGTGAGGATCAGCAATAGCGACAAGACCACGGTGGCCTTGCGCAGACGCATGAACTTGAACTGGGTGTCGGTCAGAATATGCATGGCTACTCTCCCTTAAATCGACAGCTTGCTGACACGACGACCACCCACCCAGGCATTAATCACCGCGCGGGTACCGACGATGGCGGTAAACATGGAGGTGATGATGCCGATGGAGAGGGTGATGGCGAAGCCCTTGATGGGGCCGGTGCCGAAGATGAACAGCACCACCGAGGCGATCAGGGTGGTGATGTTGGCGTCAGCGATGGTACCCACCGCCCGCTCATAGCCGGAGTGGATCGCCGCCTGTGGCGTCAGGCCGTTGCGCAACTCCTCGCGGATGCGCTCGAAGATCAGCACATTGGCGTCCACTGCCATACCCACGGTGAGGACGATACCGGCGATACCCGGCAGGGTCAGGGTCGCCTGCAGCATGGAGAGCACCGCCACGATCAGCACCAGGTTCATGGCCAGGGCCATATTGGCGACCATGCCGAAGCCGCGGTACCAGATGGCCATAAAGGCCAGCACCATGACAAAACCGATGACCACCGAGCGGAAACCCTGATCGATGTTGTCCTTACCCAGGCTGGGGCCGATGGTGCGCTCCTCGACGATCTCCATGGGCGCGGCCAGGGCACCGGCACGCAGCAGCAGAGAGATGTTGCGGGCCTCCTCGGGGGAGTCCAGGCCAGTGGTCTGGAAGCGCTTGGAGAAGCGCTCGCGGATGGTGGCGACGCTGATCACCTCCTCCACGTTGAAGCTCACCTTCTTGGGCTCGCCGTCGACCATGCGGGTCTCGCTCTTCTTCTCGATAAAGACCACCGCCATGCCCTTGCCAACATTCTCCTTGGTGTTGCGGTCCATACGGCGGGCGCCGTTGCCGTCGAGGGTGACGGTGACCATGGGGCCGCCGCTCTGCGAGTCGATACCGGAGGCAGCGTCGATGATCTGGTCACCGGTGATGATCACCCGCTTGTAGAGCAGGTGCGGACGCCCCTCGCGGTCGCGATAGAGGCGCGAGCCGGGGGGCACGCGCCCGGCCAGGGCCGCCTGGATATCATGCTCCTCGTCCACCATGTGGTACTCGAGCGTGGCGGTCGCGCCCAGCACCTCCTTGGCGCGGGCGGTGTCCTGCACGCCGGGCAGCTGCACGACGATACGCTCCTCGCCCTGCTGCTGGATCACCGGCTCGGCCACGCCCAGCTCGTTGACGCGGTTGCGCAGGGTGGTGATGTTCTGCTGCAGGGCGAACTTCTTGGTCTCGCGCAGTTCGTTCTCACCCATGCTCAGGTAGAGCTGATGGTAGCCGTTGACCTCAGCCTCGCTGCTCTCCAGCAACAGGTCACGATATTGAGCGTGGATCAGCTCGGCGGCCTGGTCACGCACGGCGACCTCCCTGAAGCTCAGAGCCAGACGCTCGCCCTCCACCTCGATGCGGATGTAGCGCAGCTTGTTCTCTCGCAGCAGGGTGCGCAGGTCGGAGTCGTAACGGTCATAGGCGGCCTGGATCGCCTCCTCCATGTCCACCTGCATCAGGAAGTGCACACCACCGCGCAAGTCCAGACCTAGGTACATGGGCAGCGCGCCCAGGTCCAGCAGCCACTGCGGGGCCGCCGGGGCCAGGTTGAGGGCCACGGTGTAGTCACGGCCGAGCAGGTCGCGCACGGTCTCGTAGGCCTTGAGCTGGATGTCGGTGTCGGCAAAGCGCAGCAGCAGGGAGTCGCGGCCGAGCTCTGCACTATCGACGGTGACCCCAGCCGCACTCAGGGCGTTGGCCACGCGGGCCTCGGTGGAGGCATCCACCGTGGCATTGCGATGGGCGGGTGAGACCTGCAGTGCCGGGTCGTCACCGTAGAGGTTAGGCAGCGCGTAGAGCGCGCCCACCAGCAGCACGATGACGACCATCAGGCTCTTCCAGAGCGGGTAGCGATTGATCATGGGTGAGTTCCGAAAACGTTCGGGCCGCCCAGATGGCGGCCCGTAGTGGGGTGTCTAATCCCGGATCAGGACATGTTCTTGATGGTGCCCTTGGGCAGCAGCTGACCGATCATCCCGCGCTGCAGCTTGATGCGGGTGTTGTCGGCGATCTCCACCTCAATGAACTCCTCGCCCACCTCAGTGACCTTGCCAAGAATGCCGCCGGAGGTGGCTACCTCATCCCCCTTGCCGATGGCCTCGACCATCGCCTTGTGCTCCTTGGCACGCTTGCTCTGCGGACGAATCAGCAGGAAGTAGAAGACGATGAAGAGGATCACGAAGGGCAGCAGTGCCTCAAGCATGCTCGGCTGCTGGCCTGCGGCGGCACCGCCCTCGGCGAGGGCATCGGAGATAAAGAAGCTCATGGGGTGTTCCTTCTCTTTATATATGTACTGTGGTGGGCCTGACCTGCGGAGGCCAGCCCGATCTGGCCCGTATTATGACACAGCCACGCTGTGGTGAAAGGGGTCAGTCGATGCCCCGCTCCAGGTCGGCGTAGAAGCGCTCGACGAAGGCCTCCAGTCGCCCCTCCTCAATAGCCCCGCGCAGCCCGGCCATCAGCTCCTGGTAATAGTAGAGGTTGTGGATGGTGTTGAGGCGTGCGCCGAGGATCTCGTTGCTACGGTGCAGGTGGCGCAGGTAGGAGCGGGAGTAGTTCTGGCAGGTGTAGCAGCCGCACTCGGTATCCAGCGGGCGGGTGTCCTCGGCGTGCACCGCATTGCGGATCTTCACCACCCCGTAGCGGGTGAAAAGGTGGCCATTACGGGCGTTGCGGGTGGGCATCACGCAGTCGAACATGTCCACCCCGCGCAGCACCGCCTCGACAATATCCTCTGGCTTGCCCACCCCCATCAGGTAGCGGGGCTTATCCTCGGGCATGCGCGGCTGGAGAAAGTCCAACACCTTGAGCATCTCCCCCTTGGGCTCACCCACCGAGAGACCACCGATGGCATAGCCATCGAAGCCGATCTCGGTCAGGCCGTTAAGCGAGACCTCGCGCAGGCCCTCGTACATCCCCCCCTGGACGATGCCGAACAGAGCGTTGGGATTGTCGCCATGGGCCGCCTTGGAGCGGGCGGCCCAGCGCAGGGAGAGCTCCATGGAGTCGCGCGCCTGCTGCTCGGTGGCCGGATACGGGGTGCACTCATCGAAGATCATGACGATGTCCGAGCCCAGGGCTCGCTGCACCGCCATCGACTCCTCCGGCCCCATGAACACCTTGGAGCCGTTGACCGGATTGGCGAAAGTGACACCTTCTTCGCTGATCTTGCGCATGTTCCCCAGGGAAAAGACCTGAAAACCGCCGGAATCGGTGAGAATCGGCCCATCCCAGTGCATGAAGTCATGCAGGTCGCCGTGCTTCTCGATGATCTCGGTGCCGGGGCGCAGCATCAGGTGGAAGGTGTTGCCGAGGATGATCTCGGCACCGATGCCGCGCAGCTCCTCAGGGGTCATCGCCTTGACCGTGCCGTAGGTACCCACCGGCATGAAGGCGGGGGTCTCCACCGTACCACGGGCGAAGGTCAGGCGGCCGCGGCGCGCGGCCCCCTCTGCGCCCATCAGTTCGAACTGCATCCCCTCACTCATTGGCAATCAATCTCCGCATGCATAACGCTGCAGGGACGCGGCAACAGGAACATCGCATCACCGTAGCTGAAAAAGCGGTAGCGCTCGGCCACCGCATGGCGATAGGCCGCCATCACCTCATCGTAGCCGGCAAAGGCGCTCACCAGCATCAGCAGGGTGGACTCCGGCAGGTGGAAGTTGGTCAACAGCGCATCGACCACGCCGAAGGTGTAACCGGGGTAGATGAAGATATCGGTCTCGCCGCTGTAGGGGCGCAGCACGCCCTGGTGGGCACGCACCGCCGACTCCAGCGAGCGGACCACCGTGGTGCCCACCGCCACCACCCGTCCGCCGCGCTCACGGCAGGCGGCGATCGCGGCCACCGTCTCGGCCGGGACCTCGATGCGCTCGGCGTGCATATGGTGCTCGTCGATATTCTCCACCCGCACCGGCTGGAAGGTGCCCGCCCCCACATGCAGGGTGACCCTGGCCTGCTCCACCCCCATGGCAGCGAGGCGCTCAAGCATCGCCTCGTCGAAATGCAGGCCGGCGGTGGGCGCAGCCACCGCACCAGCCTTGTCGGCGAAGACGGTCTGGTAGCGCTCGTCATCGTCCGCCCCCGCCTCGCGCTCGATATAGGGCGGCAGCGGCAGGCGGCCGTGAGCCTCCAGCAGTGCCAGCGCCGGAGCGGGGAAACGCAGGGCGAAGAGCGCCCCCTCGCGCCCGGTTACCTCCACCTCGAAGGCCTCCTCCAGGGTGAGCGTGGTCCCTGGCTTTGGGGACTTGCTGGCACGCACATGGGCCAGCGCCTCGCGGTCGCCGGTTAGGCGTTCGATCAGCACCTCCACCCGACCGCCGCTCTCCTTCACCCCGAAGAGACGCGCCGGAATCACCCGGGTGTCGTTGAACACCAGCAGGTCACCGGGGTTGAGCAGCGCGGGCAGATCGGCGAAATGGCGGTCCTGGGGCACACCTACGGCTCCATCCAGCAGCAGCAGGCGCGAGGCGCCGCGCTCGGCGGCGGGACGCTGGGCGATCAGCTCATCGGGAAGCTCGAAGTGGAAGTCGGATGTGCGCATAAGGGGGCGAATCTTA
>JBFFRO010000005.1:0-21949 GCA_041572995.1 Thiohalomonadaceae bacterium | reverse complement strand
GTGGATACGCTCGGCCGCGGCCGGATCCACCTCGGCGAGACGTCGATGCGCCGCCTCCAGGCCGTGCTCGGCGATCCAGCACTCAAGCTCAGCGCGGGTCGCCGGATCGGAGGCGGGCATGGCCGATAGCCCCTGCTCTAGAGCACGAAAGTAGAGGCCGGTGCCGCCCACCAGCAGCGGGATGCGTCCAGCAGCGGTGATCGCCGCCATCTCGCGCAGGGCATCCTCGCGAAAGCGCGCGGCGGAGTAGCTCTCGGCCGGATCGAGAATATCGATCAGGCGGTGCGGAGCCCGGGCCAGTTCCTCGGCACTGGGCTTGGCGGTGCCGATATCCATGCCGCGGTAGATCATCGCCGAGTCGACACTGATGATCTCCACCGGCAGGCGCTCACGCAGGGCCATGGCCAGCTCGGTCTTGCCCGAGGCAGTGGGACCCAGCAGGAAGAGCGCCGGGGGCAGCGACTCAGTCATCGGCCTTCATCGCCATCAGCGAGGCCAGGGTTGCCGCATCCAGCTCGCGCCAGGGGGCCTCCTCGCCAGCCAGGGCCTCCAGCTCGCGCAGCTCGGCGGCTAGCGCCTTGAGCGAGGCCTCACGCGGCGGCTCGGCGCAACCGGCCAGCAGCGCGGGCAGGGCCTGCACCTCGGCCCCTGCCTGCAGCCATGCGGGCAGGCGCTCTGCCAGGGCAGCGCCAGCCGTCTCCTCCAGCAGCGCCGGGATGGAGCGCAGCACCCACTGCCCATCACCCAAAGGCTCCAGCTCCAGGGCCCAGTCGGCCAACTCGGCGACGACTTCGGCTGCGGTCTCGCCAAGGAACATCGCCTGCGGCAACAGCAGAGGTCGTCGGCGCGGTCCCTCCTGCCGTTGCAGGCGCTCAAGCTGCCGCAACGCCAGGCGACGGGCGCCCTCGCGCCGGTCGCAGATGAACCAGCGCTCACCGCTACGGCTGAGCAGGTAGTCACGGCCGAGGGTCGCGACCGGCTCGCCCAGCTCGCCCGCCTCGGGCACCCGGCTCAACACCTCGTAGCCCAGCAACTGCTCGGCAATGCGCGCAGGGCTCTGCTCGCGGCGCGGCGGAAAGAGGGTGGTGCCGACACGCTGGCTGGGCCTAGGGGCCGTAACCGTGGTGGTGGCTGGCCCGGCTTCGGCCTCAACCGTCACTGCCTCCACGGCCAGCTCAATCTGTGGTTCACGCTCCAACTCACGAGCCAGGGCACGGTGGATGAAGTCATGCACCATGCGGCTGTCGCGAAAGCGTACCTCGTGCTTGGTGGGGTGGACGTTCACATCCACCCGCGCCGGATCCAGATCCAGGTAGAGCACATAGGCGGCGTGGCGCCCCGCCTCCAGCAGCTCGCCGTAGGCCTGGCGAAGGGCGTGACCGATCAGGCGGTCGCGGATAGGACGGCCGTTGAGGAAGAAGTACTGCCGATCCCCCTGGGCCCGGGCCGCATCCGGCGGGCAGAACCAGCCACGCAGACGCATGCCGGCGGCCTGCTCATCCAGGCTCAGTGCATCGCGCAGAAAGGGGCGGCCCATGAGCGCAGCGACACGCCGCTCACCGCTGTTTTCGGCCGGCAGGGAGAAGATGGAGCGGCCGTTGTGACTGAGCTTGAAGGCGATATCGAAGCGGGCCAGGGCCTGGCGACGCACCGCCTCTTCGATATGCGCGAACTCGGTACGCTCGGCGCGCAGGAACTTGCGTCGTGCCGGGGTGTTGTAGAAGAGCTCGCGCACCTCGATACGGGTCCCGGGTGGCTGTGCCGCCGGCTCCGCCTCAGCGCCGAGGCTGATGGCCCAGCCCTGCTCGGCGTCGGCGGCGCGACTGCTCAGGCGCAGGCGCGAGACCGAGGCGATGGAGGCCAGCGCCTCACCGCGAAAACCCAGACTGAGGATGGCCGCCAGATCCTCGCTACGGCCAATCTTGCTGGTGGCGTGGGGGGCCAGAGCCAGGGAGAGGTCTTCGCGGCAGATGCCGTGGCCGTCATCGCTGATGCGGATGAGACGCACGCCCCCCTCCTCCACCTCCAGTTCGATACGCGAGGCCCCAGCATCGACCGCGTTTTCCAGCAGCTCCTTGACCACGGAGGCCGGGCGCTCGACCACCTCACCGGCGGCGATCTGGTTGGCGAGCTGTTCGGGAAGGGCGTGAATTCGTGCCGGGGCGTGCATGGCGCCTAGTGTAAAACAGCGCCGCTCCGACGTCAGCCGTCGAGAGGAATCTGCAAGACCTGGCCGACGCGGATGGTGTTGCCCTTGAGGTTGTTGGCGCTACGCAGGCTTTCGGTGCTCACCCGGTAGCGCTGGGCGATACCGGTGAGGGTCTCGCCACGGCTAACCGCGTGGCGCTGATCCTCCAGCAGGGCCATGCGGGTACCCGGCGGCGGATTGGCACGGAAATAGTTTCTCAGGCCCGCCAGAATGGCACGGGCCATCTTGCCCTGGTGACTGGAGCTGCGCAGGTTGCGCTCCTCGGTGGGGTTGGAGATAAAGGCGGTCTCGATCAGGATCGAGGGCATATCCGGCGACTTGAGCACGCGGAAACCGGCCTGCTCCACCTGGCGCTTGTGCAGGCGGTTAACCCCCTTGATCTGCGCCAGCACCGAAGCAGCCGCATCGGAGCTCATCTCCACGCTGGCGGTCTGCGAGAGGTCCAGCAGCACCGAGGCGAGCAGGTCATCCTTGTCATCCAGGCTCACGCCACCGATAAGGTCGGAGGCGTTCTCCTTCTCCGCCAGCAGGCGGGCATGCTCACTGGAGGCGCCGCGCGGGGAGAGGATGTAGACCGAGGAGCCGTAGGCACGGCGGTCACGGAAGGCATCGGCATGGATGGAGATAAAGATATCGGCGCGGTGACGGCGGGCGATCTCGGTGCGCTTGCGCAGCGGGATGAAGTAGTCGCCTGTACGGGTGAGCACACCGCTCATGCCCGGTTCTCTGTCGAGCATCGCCTTGAGCTTTTTGGCGATGGCCAGCACCACATCCTTCTCGCGGGTGCGGCTGGGGCCGGAGGCGCCCGGGTCCTCACCGCCGTGGCCGGCGTCGATGGCAATGACGATATCGCGCGCCTCGGCAAGGCTGGGAGCACGCTTTTTCACCTGCGGCTCGGCACTGGGCTGCTGCGCTTCACCGTGCAGATCGATCACCAGGCGGTGGCCATATTGTTCGTTGGGGGCCAGGACGAAACTCTTGGGACGCACCTTGCCACGCAGATCCAGCACCACGCGCAGGTCGCTGTCGTTGCGCACCGCGCTACGAATGCCACTGAGGTGACTTTTGGTGTAATCCAGCCCCTTGAGCGGCTGACCCAGGCGCGCATCCTTGATGTCGATCACCAGACGGTCGGGGCCATCGAGACGGAACAGGGTGTGCTCCACACGGCCACTAAGGTCGAAGACCAGACGGGTGTTATCCGGAGCGGGCCACATGCGCAACCCCTCGATCACCGCACCCGCATGGGCAGTAACCGAGAACAGAAGGGCCAGCAGCGCGAGGGCGCCGAGGAAAGGCTTTGATGGTTTTCTTGGCGTCATCATCGTCATAAAGCTCTTATAATTTAACCGGTTACGAGGCTTTATTGCGATCCTAAATTAAGTTCCAACGCTAACTTAGCTTTATCCAGTAGAAAAATCAAGCCTTTAGCCGATCCAGCAGCCCCTCCCCCTGGGCGCTCCGCGCCTCGATGCGCAGACGGCGTCCCTCCTCGCCGTACTCACCGCTGTGGTAGTCGATGTGGATCACCAGGTCGGCCCGCGGCAGCCAGCCCTCGCCCCGCTGTGGCCACTCGATGAGCGCACGGGCATGACCGTCGAAGTAATCGCGGATCCCCAGGTACTCCAGCTCCTCCGGCTCACCGAGGCGATAGAGATCAAAGTGGTAGACGGTGCCCGAGGCCAGCTCATAGGGTTCGACCAGGGTGTAGGTGGGGCTCTTCACTGCCCCGGTATGCCCCAGGGCGTGCAGGAAACCGCGCACCAGAGTGGTCTTGCCAGCCCCCAGGTCACCGAGCAGGTAGATCACCCCGCCCGCAGCGAGGCTTTCGGCCAGGCGCGCACCCAGTGCCTCCTGCTCCGCCTCGCCGGCGAGAAACACCTCCAGCACGCTCACACACCACCCCCGTTAACCAGCGCCCGCAGCTGGGGCAACAGGTCGGAAGGGAGCATTCCCCGCTCGCCCTCGGCGGCGGCGCAATCCCCGGCCCGGGCGTGCAGCCACACCCCCTGCTCCGCCGCCTGAGCAGGCTCGATACCCTGGGCCATCAGGGCACCGATCACCCCACTGAGCAGGTCGCCCATGCCGCCGACGGCCATGCCGGGATTACCGAGGTCACAGCGGCTCAGCCCCGCCTCACCCAGTACCAGGGAGCCGGCCCCCTTGAGCACCCAGGTGCCGCCGTAGCGCGCCTGCAATTCGGCAATGGCCGCCGGGCGATCGGCCTGCACCTCGACAAGGCTCAGCCCCAGCAGCCGTGCCGCCTCAGCAGGGTGAGGCGTAAGTATGCACTCACCTCCCAGCGGCTCCGATGGGGGCTCCTGTGCCAGCAGGTTGAGGGCATCGGCATCGAAGAGCCGTGGACCACGCTGCTCCAGCACCGCACCGAGCAACCCGCGAGCCCAGGTATCGGTTCCCAGGCCGGGCCCGATGACGATGACATCGGCACGTTTGCACAGGGGATGCAGGCCGCTGGCAGAATCGACGGCATGCACCATCAACTCCGGCCGCCCGGCGCCAATCAGCAGCAGGCTTTCGGGGTGGCAGGCAACGCTCACCAGGCCTGCCCCGGTGCGCAACGCCGCCTCACCGGCCAGGCGTGCGGCACCGGCAAAACCGCGATGGCCGCCGACCACCAACAGGTGGCCGCTGTCGCCCTTGTGGGCTTCACGGCGCCGCGCTGGCAGTGCCTGAGGCTCGATGAGACGGTGCGTGGATTCCATGGGCAGGTATCATAGCGGCTATGAACGATGCACGACACCAGGCCGAGTACAGCATTCTGAAACAGCAGATCCGCCAGTGGGGGGCGGAGCTGGGGCTGTCGCAGGTAGGCTTTGCCGGCACCGGCCTGGAGACGGCGGAGCAGCAGCTACAAAGCTGGCTGGCGGCTGGCTATCACGGCGAAATGGAGTACATGGCCCGCCACGGCAGCAAGCGCAGCCGCCCCGCAGAGTTGGAGCCCGGCACCCTGTCGGTGATCAGCGCCCGCCTCGACTACCTGCCGGAGGAGCATGAGGCGATGGAGGCAGCGCTGGCTGACCCGCAGCGCGCCTACATCTCTCGCTACGCCCTCGGCCGCGACTACCACAAACTGCTGCGCAAGCGCCTGGTGAGACTGGCCGCACGCATCGCCGAGGAACTGGGGCCGTTCGGCTACCGGGTCTTCGTCGACTCGGCCCCAGTACTGGAGAAGCCGCTGGCCGCCGCCGCCGGCCTCGGCTGGGTGGGCAAGCACTCCAACCTGCTCAGCCGCGAGGGCTCCTGGTTCTTCCTCGGAGAGATCTACACCACCCTAGAGCTGCCACCGGATGAGCCCACTGCCGGTCACTGCGGAAACTGCAGCGCCTGCATCGACATCTGCCCCACGGCGGCCATCGTCGAACCCTACGTGGTGGATGCCAGACGCTGCATCTCCTACCTCACCATCGAACTGCACGGTGCCATTCCCGAACCGCTCAGGCCGCTGCTCGGCAACCGTATCTACGGCTGCGACGACTGTCAGCTGGCCTGCCCCTGGAACCGCTTCGCCCGCCTCGGCACCGAGGCCGATTTCCAGGCCCGGCACGCTCTCGATAGCGCCATCCTGCTGGATCTCTTCAGCTGGGACGAGGCCACCTTCCTGCAAAACTGCGAGGGCTCACCCATACGCCGACTCGGGCATGAGCGCTGGCTGCGCAATATCGCCGTGGCCTTGGGCAACGCCCTGCGTTCCGGCACTGCCGACGCGGCTATCGTCGATGGGTTAAGATCGCGTCTCGAACACCCCTCGGAACTGGTCCGCGAGCACGTGCTCTGGGCTCTGCACACTTCAAGCTAAGGAAAATTGATGGCCCGCATTCTCGCCGTCGGCAACGCCACTCTGGATATCATTAACGTCGTCGACAGCTATCCCAGTGAGGATCAGGAGCTGCGTGCACGCGCCCAGCACATCGTTCGCGGCGGCAATGCCACCAACACTCTGGTGGTGCTCAGCCAGCTGGGCCACGACTGTGCCTGGGCCGGTACCCTCGCCGATGAGCCCGACGCCCGCTCCATCCTCAGCGACCTGGAAGGCCACCGCATCGACACCAGCGCGGTGCACACCGCCGCCGAGGGCAAGGTACCCACCTCCTACGTTACCCTCAGCCAGGCCAGTGGCTCACGCACCATCATCCATCACCGAGACCTGGACGAATACAGCCACCACGACTTCGCCAACATCGATCTCTCCGGGCTGGAATGGATCCACTTCGAGGGGCGCAACCTGAAGGAAGTGGAGCGGATGCTGGAGCGGGTAAAACATGAACACCCCGAACTTCCCATCTCCATCGAGGTGGAGAAACCGCGTCCGGGCATTGAGCGACTCTTCCACTTCGCCGACCTGCTGCTATTCTCCCGCGACTACGCCCGTGCCCACGGCTACCACCATGCCGATGAGTTCCTCGGCGCCATGGCCAAACAGTCGCTCACCGCCACCCTCAGCTGCACCTGGGGGGATGCCGGGGCCTGGCTACGCACAGCCGATGGGGTGGAGATGCACGCCCCCGCCTTTCCTCCTCCGATGACCGTCGACACCCTGGGAGCCGGGGATGTCTTCAACGCCGGGATCATCAATGCACTGGTGGGAAAAGAGGGACTGGAGTCGGCGCTGGTCAAGGCCTCGCGCCTGGCCGGAAAGAAGTGTGGGGTGTATGGCCTGAACGGCCTGGCCGATTAGGCCATGGCTACAGGTGACAGGCGATCTCGGCGTAGGCGCAACACTGGTCACGACCGTTTTGCTTACCAAAATAGAGGGCCTGGTCGGCCTCACTGATCAGGTGATCCAGTGCCACTTCGGAATCACCCGTGGCCTCCCAGTCACCGTTGAGCTCGGCCACACCAATACAGACGCTGACGCCAAACTCCCGCCCCTGCTCCTCCCAGCGCAGCCCCTTAACCTGCTCACGAATACGTTCGGCCAGTAGCTTGGCTCCCTTCAGGTCGCTGTTCGGCAAGGCGATGATGAACTCCTCACCACCAAAGCGTGCCAGCACATCGCCCTCGCGCAATTCAGCGCGCAGCACTGCCGCGACATCGCGAAGTACCTGGTCTCCGACCACGTGGCCGTAGCTGTCGTTGATCAGCTTGAAGTGGTCGATATCGAGCAACAGCAGGCTGAAGGGCTGGTGGTAGCGCTGTGCACGGGAGATCTGGGCACGGCTCTCGGGGAAGAAGAAACGGCGGTTATAGAGGGTGGTCAGCTCGTCGATCACCGAGAGCCGGGCGTAACGCTGCTTAAGCTCCTCGGCCTCATCCAGAGCACCCTGCAACTGCCGGGTGCGCTCCCCCACCAGCTCATTCATGCGCTGAACGAGACGATTGTTAAGCAGCAGCTGGCCGAGCACATTGCAGAAGATGGTCAGGGTGCGCTCGTGGGTTTCATTGAAAAAGCGAGGGTGCGGGTGGGAGACATTGAGTACACCCAGCACCTCGCTATTGCCCATAATCGGCGTCGAGATCAGCGAGCCGATTTGCGGCTTATCCTCCGCTTCGCCCGTCAACTCACCGGGACGACAGCTGGCACAGCGCTCGCGAAAACGACTGTCGCTATTACAGTCACTGCAGTGGATCTGCTCGCCGTGGGCGGCGGCGCTACCGACCAGCCCCTCCCCGAGCTTGAAGCGGGTGGGTGGACACTTGCCGCCGTCGCTACGGTTGCAGATCATGTCACTCCAGCCCATGCCGGCGGCGTTGACCAGTTCACCGCCCTCCAAAAGAAAAACCGAGCAGCGCTCCAGCTCCTGGTTACCCATTAATATCTGCAGCACCGTCTCCAGCAGCTGCCGATCGCTCTGTTCATGGATCGGAATGGAGGAGAGCTCTCGCAGAGCAGAAAGTGAGTCCAGCAGTTTGAGGAAGCTGTGATTCAGTCCCTTGAAGCTGTCGATGAAGAGTTTGTTGTCCATCCCCATGCCCTAGTCGGCCATAATACGGGCCAGTTCGCGCAGCTCGTCCATGCGCCCGATCTGCTGTTCGATAAGCTCTTCGGCACGTTGAGGCTTCAGTCCCAGGGGCTCGAGCAGGGCCACATCCGGGCGCTCGCCGACCTGGAACACCACATGCTTGGCCAGCGAGGCGCCGTAGGCCACCAGTCGCACCAGTGAGCGATACTGACCCTGGTAGTCGCTGCGCAAACGATTCTCCATCACCTCCACCACCGCCTCGGGTAGGTGCCAGCGACGCCCCAGCCAGCCGCCCACCTCAAGGTGGTCCACCCCGAGCGCATCCTGCTCCAGGGAGACCAGGTGCAGACTCTCCATGTTTTCGCCAAGCCCGGCAAAGGCCCCGCCCATCTCATTGGGGTAGAGATGAACCAGGGCCAGCAGGCCGAGGTTATAGATCAATCCGCCGAGATAGCCCTCGCTGGGGCTGGGGGCATCGGTACTACGGATCAACGGGGCCAGACGCTGGCATAGCGAGGCACAGAAGACCGCCGAAAGCCAGTAGCGCTCGGCGTCGAAATTGGGGCAGCGGGAGGCGTCGAAGGGGCCGCTGAGGACAATGCCCAGGGCGATACTCTTGGTGGTGTTGAGGCCCAGCACCTTGATGATCGCCTCTTCGGCGCTGGTGATCCGTTCCGGGGAGCCGAAGTAGGCGGAGTTGGCCAGGCCGATGATGCGCGCCAGCAGCGCCGGGTCCTGCTCGATGATATGTGCCAGCTCACCCAGGCCGATATCTTCGTTCTGTACCGCCCGCATGAACTGGTTGACTACAGGCGAGAGCGGCGGCAGCTCGTTGAGCTTCTGGATTTCCAGCCGTGTCTCTACGCTACCCTTGTCGTTTCGCACCTGGCACCCTCTCCCATCCCCTACGGGTCGTTCTTATCCTGCCCAGTGTACGCGAGTCACAGGAGCCGGTCACTACAGGGAGGGGGCTCAGGCGAAGGTGTCGAGCAGGCTGCCGATCATCTCATCTTCGGTGCGGATCACGGCGGCCCCGGCTTGCACCTGGCGCAGGTTGACGCGACTCTCGACCAGTGGCGCGGCCAGATCGCGCCCGGGCTCGTCACCGCCAGTAATCGGACGGCTGGCAATGGCCTGGGCATTACGCTCCAGCCCCTGCATTCCGCGCTGGATGCTCAGAAGACCGTTATTGGCGGCGGGATTAATCGGCATGGTCGGTGTATCCGTAAGTCGGTGGATATGCCCATTATAGCGTCCGGGCAAGCGATGACTATAGGGTCAACGCCAGCGCTTGCGCAGTCCCTCACGGTTGGCCCGCAACCACTGCAGGGCGATGATGGGACCAGCCGAGGCGATCCGCCCCTGCTCAAGCCACGACCAGGCCTGCTCAAAGGGCACGCTGCTGACACGGATATCCTCCCCCTCGTGGGGCAGGCCGTGGATACCGCCAACAGCCGCACTATCCACCCAGGCGCAGAAGAGATGGCTACGCTCGGCGCTGTTTCCCGGGTTGACCAGGTAATCACAGACGGACTGCAGTGCCCGTAGCTCCAGCCCCGCCTCCTCCAGCGCCTCACGCCGGGCCACCGCCTCCAGCGACTCACCCGGCTCGATCAACCCTGCCACCAGTTCCACCATCCAGGGCCCTAGCGGATGCTCCAGCGCACCGATGCGAAACTGCTCCAGCATCACCAGTTCATCGCGCACGGGATCGTAGGGAAGGACGATCACCGAGTCGCTCCGCTCCAAGCGCTCGCGCTCAATGGGGCCGCTCATACCTCCGGCGAAGAGGCGGTGACGCAGGCGATAGCGACGCAGGCGGAAAAAACCGCTGTAGGCGGTTGTGCTCTCCAGCAGTTCGACTGTCGGCGTCTCAGGCCCGTCTCGCCCGTTCATCCCGGCGCACCTCCCCTTCCGCATGATAAAATTGCCTATCCAAACGATACACCGAGCCCGCCCCATGTCCACTCCCCAGCCAGAGATCGAAGCCGTTATCCTCGCCGCCGGCGGTGCGCGGCGCATGGGCGGGCGGGACAAGGGACTGCTCCCCTTCGAGGGGCGGCCGCTGATCGAGCACGTCATCGCTCGAATACAACCCCAGTGCCAGACCCTCGCTATCAACTGTCGCCCCGAGGCGGATGAGGCTTACCGCGGCTACGGCCTGCCGCTGCTGCATGATGAGACCGCCGACCTCGGCCCCCTGGGCGGGATACTCTGCGCCCTGGAGCAGGGGGAGAGCGAATGGCGGCTCTGCGTCCCCTGCGACACCCCGCGCCTACCCCTGGATCTGGTCGAGCGCCTGTGGGCCAAGGCCGATAGCAGCGGTGCCTCCCTGGTCTCGGTGGATGATGGCGAGCTCCGCCACCCCAGCATCCTGCTGCTGCGTGCCAGTCTGGCCACACACCTGCGCGAGTCACTGCAGCGTGACAAACGCAAACTGGGACGCTGGCTGGACGAACAAGGCGCCGCCTACGCCGACTACTCCGATGCGCCCGCGGCCTTTATCAACCTCAATAGCCCCGATGAGCTGCTGCAGCAGGAGCACCCCCATGAGTGACACTTTCGCCCTGCCGCTGTGCGGCTTCGTCGCCTACAGTGGCAGCGGCAAAACCACCCTGCTGGAGCGGCTGATCCCGGAGTTGCGCCATCGCGGCCTGCGCATCGCCCTGCTCAAGCACGCCCATCACGACTTCGATATCGACAAGCCGGGCAAGGACAGCCACCGCCTGCGTCAGGCCGGTGCGGCCCAGGTGCTGGTGGCCTCGCGTAAGCGCTGGGCACTGATCCACGAAAACGACGAGAAGATCGCCGAGCCGCAGCTGTTCGAGCTGCTGCAGCAACTCGATACGCAACAGCTGGACCTAGTGCTGGTGGAGGGGTTCAAGCACGAGGCCTACCCCAAGATTGAGTTGCAGCGGGCGGAACTGGAAAAACCGCTGCTCCACCCCCATGATCCGCACATTATCGCCATCGCCTGCGACCCGGCGATGCGCCTTCGCCTGGAGGGAACGGCATTACCGCAGCTGGATATCAACGACACCGCCGCCATCGCCGACTTCATCCAGAAACAGCTTATCGACCGTCAGGACACTACAGCATGAGTGAACCGCACGCCTGCGACAGCCCGGCCCAGGCCGGCAGCAACACCTTCCTGCCCGTGGACGAGGCACTGCGGCGCATCGCCGAACAGCTGCCACGCCCCGAGGGCTTTGAGCAACTGGCCCTGCGCGAATGCCTGGGGCGTATCCTCGCCGAACCCATCACCTCCGGCATCAACGTCCCCGGCCACGACAACTCGGCGATGGACGGCTACGCCATCCGCGCTGCGGATCTGGGCGCCGAGTCGCTAAGCCTTATCGGCGAGAGCTTCGCCGGCCACCCCTTCGAGGGGGAGTGCGGCCCGGGCCAGGCGGTACGCATTATGACCGGGGCGATGATTCCCAGTGGCTGCGACACCGTCATCATGCAGGAGCAGGTGGAACGTGAGGGCGAGCGCATTCACATCCTTGGTGAACACAAACCGGGAGAGAACGTACGTCTGGCCGGTGAGGACATGGCCGCCGGCGAGGTTGTGCTGCAGCCGGGCAAACGCCTGGACCCGGCCGAGCTGGGACTCATCGCCTCGCTGGGTATCGCCGAGGTGCGGGTTCGCCGGCGCCTGCGGGTCGCCTTCTTCTCCACCGGCGATGAGCTCTGCTCGCTGGGCGAGGTGCCCCAAGAGGGACAGATCTACGACTCCAACCGCTACACCCTCTACGGCATGCTCAAGCGTCTGGATGCCGAGGTGATCGACATGGGGGTGATCGCCGATATCCCCGAGGCGATCGAGGCGGCCTTTAATGAAGCGGCTGCGGTGGCCGATGTGGTGCTCACCTCCGGTGGCGTCTCGGTGGGTGACGCCGACTATGTCAAACAGACCCTGGACAAGCTCGGCCAGGTCGACTTCTGGAAGATCGCCATGAAGCCGGGCAAACCGCTGGCCTTCGGCCGCCTGGGCAAGGCCGCCTTCTTCGGTCTGCCCGGCAACCCGGTCTCGGCCATGGCCACCTTCTATCAGATCGTCCAGCCCAGCCTGCGACACATGCAGGGTGTGGAGAGCCAGCCGCTACGCCTGCGCCTGCCGCTCATCGGCAGCCTGAAGAAGCGCCCCGGGCGCACCGACTTCCAGCGTGGTGTGCTGGTGCGAGATAGCGACGGCACGCTCAAGGTACGCGGTAGCGGCCACCAGGGCTCGCACATCCTGCGCTCCATGAGCGAGGCGGACTGCTTCATTATCCTTCCGGCCGAGAGCGGATCCCTCAGTGAAGGGGAACTGGTCGAGGTGGAACCCTTCATCTCGCTGGTGGGCTAAAGCCGGACATAAAAAAACGCCGCCCTCTCGGGCGGCGTTTTTTTCGTCTTAAGACTAAGGCTTAGGCCTTCTTCTTCGCCGGACGGCCACGACGGGTCGCCTTCTTCTTCGGTGCAGCGGCCTTCTTGGCAGCAGCGGCGACCTTACGCTCGTGAGCCTTGCGGGCGGTAGCCAAGGCACGCTCGGCAGACTTCTCGAACTTGGCCAAGGCGGCATCCTTGGCCTTCTCCTGCTTGACGGCCTGCTTGTTCACCTCGGCAGCCCACTTCTCGGCAGCCTTCAGCGCAGCAGCAGCAACCTTGGCAGCAGCCTTGGCGTCACGCACCTTGGCAGCAGCGGCGGCGGAGCGCTCACGGGCCTTGGCCTTAGCAGCAGCGGTCTTGGCCTTGGCAGCAGCGGCCTTGGCCTTGTCGGCAGCAGCAGCGGCCTTGGTCACAGCAGCGTTGGCCTTGTCAGCAGCCTTGGTCGCAGCAGCGACCTCCTTCTCAGCAGCGGCACGTGCAGCGATCACTGCGGCGACGGTGGAGGCGGCGGCGGCCTTGCTCACAGCCTTCTTCGGCGGACGGCCACGACGGGCGGTGGATTTCTTGGCAACCGCACGCTTGGCGGTAGCTTTCTTGGCAGCGCTCTTTTTCACACGGGCCATGAATGTCTCCTTGGGTTATCTATTATTTGAAAAGGACAAACACATTAACGTTGTTATATATACACGATATAAAACAAATGTTGCAATGAATCCTCTGTTTTTTATCCCTTTTTTATCATTTTCTTACTTTATCCAACTTCAAAACTGCTAATTCCATCCCCAATTTACATTTTCACTGCATAACAAGGCTTGTCGCACGCCTGCCCGTTTGGCAATTTATAGGAAAGTTTTTATCGCACGATTGAATACGTGGGAGTGTATTAATGGCTGAGCATCCCCCCCTGGAAGCTGAACTTCTCGAACCCGGTGAAGGTCCGGAAACCGGACTGGCACCGGCCGACCAGCTGCTACCCAACATCATTTACCTGTTACCCCTGAGTGAGCGCCCGTTTTTTCCAGCCCAGGCGGTACCACTGGTGATGGATATGGACCCCTGGCTGAAGACCGTTGAGGCCATCGGTGAGGAGCCCCAGCATGTGGTCGGCCTGCTGCTGAGCCACAATGACGAGTCCCTGCCCGAGCCCGATGAGTTCTATGAGGTTGGCTGCCTGGTACGCATGCACCACCCGGGGCGCTCCGATGACAAGATGCAGTTCATCGCTGAGGGTATACAGCGCTTTCGCGTGCTCAAGTGGCTCTCTGACAAGCCTCCCTATAGGGTGCAGGTGGAGTACCCGCATGAAGATGAGCGGGCCAAGGGCGATGAACTCAAGGCCTATGCAATGGCCATTATCAACACCATCAAGGAACTGCTGCCGCTCAACCCGCTCTATAGCGAGGAGCTGAAAATGTTCCTCAACCGCTTCGGCCCCAACGAACCCTCGCCTCTGGCCGACTTCGCGGCCGTACTCACCACCGCCGCCGCCGAGGAGCAGCAGGAGGTACTGGAAACCTTCCCGGTGCTGGAGCGGATGAAGAAGGTGCTGGTACTGCTGAAGAAAGAGCTGGAGGTGGCCAAGCTGCAGACCAGCATCCGCGAAAAGCTCGATGAGCGGATGAATAAGCAGCAGCGCGAGTTCTTTCTTAAGGAGCAGCTCAAGGAGATCCAGAAGGAGCTGGGGCTGGAGAAGGATGACCGCACCGCCGAGCTGGAGCGTTTTCATAAACGCCTGGAAGGGCTGCAGGTGCCCGAGCACGCCCAGGCGCGCATCGATGAAGAGATGCAGAAGCTCTCCATCCTCGAGGTGGGCTCCCCCGAATACACCGTCACCCGCAACTACCTGGACTGGATGAGCTCGCTGCCCTGGGGCGTGTGTACCGCAGACAAGCTGGACCTGAAGCGGGCGCGCAAGATCCTCGATGCGGACCACGACGGCCTCGACGATGTGAAGCAGCGGATTATCGAATTCCTCGCCGTCGGCTGCCTCAAGGGCGAGGTCTCCGGCTCCATCATCCTGCTGGTCGGTCCGCCCGGTGTCGGTAAGACCTCCATTGGCCGCTCCATCGCCACTGCGCTGGGGCGCAAGTTCTTCCGCTTCTCCCTCGGCGGCATGCGTGACGAGGCGGAGATCAAGGGGCACCGGCGCACCTACATCGGTGCCATGCCCGGCAAGTTCATTCAGTCGCTGAAGGAGGCCGGCTCCTCCAACCCGGTGATCATGCTCGATGAGATCGACAAAATCGGCGCCAGCTACCAGGGAGACCCGGCCTCGGCGCTGCTGGAGGTGCTGGACCCGGAGCAAAACAAGGATTTCCTCGACCACTACCTGGACCTGCGCTACGACCTTTCCAAGGCACTGTTCGTCTGCACCGCCAACCAACTCGACACCATCCCCGGGCCGCTGCTCGATCGTATGGAGGTGATCCGCCTCTCCGGCTACATCACCGAGGAGAAGGTGGCCATCGCCCAGCACCACCTCTGGCCGCGACTGCTGGAGCGCACCGGGGTCAAGCCGGGCAAGCTGAAGGTGAGCGATAGTGCGCTACGGGCGCTAATCGAGGGCTACGCCCGCGAGGCCGGGGTGCGCAACCTGGAAAAGCAGCTGGGACGCATCGTGCGCAAGGCCGCAGTCAAGATCGTCGGCGGCGAAAAGCGAGCCATCAGCGTCGGTCCGCGCGCGCTGGAGGAGTACCTGGGCAAACCCATCTTCCAGAAGGAGAGGCCGATCACCGGCGTCGGCGTGGTGACCGGCCTGGCCTGGACCGCCATGGGCGGCGCCACCCTCAGCATCGAGGCGACCCAGGTACACACCCACAACCGCGGCTTCAAGCTCACCGGCAAGCTGGGTGAGGTGATGCGTGAGTCGGCCGAGATCGCCTACAGCTACATTAGCTCCCACCTCAAAGCGTACAACGCCCGCGAGAGCTTCTACGATGACGCCTTCGTGCACCTGCACGTGCCCGAGGGGGCTACCCCCAAGGACGGTCCCTCGGCGGGCATCACGATGGCCACCGCCCTGCTCTCCCTGGCCAAGGGCAAGAAGATCCCCCGTCACCTGGCGATGACCGGCGAACTCACTCTCACCGGCCAGGTGTTGCCGGTCGGCGGTATACGCGAAAAGGTGATTGCCGCCCGCCGCATCGGCATTCACGAGCTGATCCTACCGCAGGCCAATCAAGGGGACTTCGAGGAGCTACCCGACTACATCAAGGAGGGGATCACTGTCTCATTCGCCAGCCACTACCGTGATGTGGCGAGGGTGGTGTTTGGGGAATAAGCGCCATGGTGTGTGAGCATAGTCACAGCAAATTGCCACGACAGGGGCTATAGATGGCACAACCGTAACGGGAGAAAGAGACTGACTATGAAGCCGGCAACGACTCTGTTCGTATTGTTTTCACTACTCCCTTTGGTGGGCTGCGCCTCGAATAGCGCCCACTCGCGGCAGCAACTCAGCACCCAATCGGTCGCAGAAGTCTCCCACCCTGCGACCACCATCGCCACCCAGATGCTAGGCAAGCCCTACCGCTATGGGGGAGCATCTCCCAGCGGTTTCGATTGCAGCGGACTGGTCTATTATTCCTACCGCAAGGCGGGCTACAAAGTGCCGCGTACCTCACAGCTGCAATACCAGCTGAGCCTGCCGGTTAAGCGCACGCATATTGAGGAAGGAGACCTACTGTTCTTTCGTATCGAGGGCAAGGTATCCCATGTGGGCGTCTACCTGGGAGGCAATAAGTTTGTTCACGCCCCCTCAAGCGGTAAGCGTGTGAGTATTGCCTCGCTAGACAACCCCTACTGGAGACAACGCTTTACCAAGGCGGGAAGGTTCTTCTAAACGATCAAGGCCGCTAGTAATTCGATATGCGCCGACTCTGCATTGAGCGCGGGGATGTAGTGGTAGGCCTCGCCGCCGGCCTCGAGGAAGTAGTGGCGGTTCTCCTCGCCGATCTCCTCGATGGTCTCCAGGCAGTCGGCGGAGAAACCGGGACAGATGATATCGACCGTAGCGACGCCCTCGCCGGGTAGTCCCTTGAGGGTTTCGTCGGTGTAGGGCTTGAGCCACTCCTCCTTGCCGAAGCGCGACTGGAAGCTTAGGCGCCACTCCCCCTCGGCCAGCCCCAGCTCATCGGCCAGCAGGCGGGCGGTGTTCTGGCAGTGGTTGTAGTAGGCATCGCCCTCCAGACGGAAACGCTCGGGGGTGCCGTGGAAGCTCATCAGCAGCAACTGCGCACGCTCACGCTCGGCCCACGCCTGGCGCACCGATTCGGCCAGGGCTTTGATGTAGAGCGGATGGTCGTGATAATCGGCGATAAAGCGCAGCGGCGGCACGAAGCGGTGCTCGCTGAGCGCCGCGGCCAGGGCATCGAAGCTGGATCCGGAGGTGGAACAGGAGTTCTGCGGATAGAGCGGCAACACCACCAACTCATCCACATCGGCCGCACGTAATTCGTCCATGGCCACGGCGATGGAGGGATTACCGTAACGCATGCCCAACACCACGTGGTATCGCTCGGGCTCCAGCTCATCCAGGCGCGCCTGCAGCAGACGCTTCTGCTCAAGGGAGGTGACCAGCAGCGGCGAGCCCGCCTCGGTCCAGACCGTTTGATAGGCCGCCGCCGACTTGGCCGGGCGGGTGCGCAGGATGATGCCGTGGAGGATCAGCCACCAAAGCGGGCGCGGCAGGTCCACCACCCGCTTGTCCCAGAGGAACTCGGCGAGGTAGCGGCGCAGTGCCTGAGGGGTGGGGGCATCCGGCGTGCCGAGGTTAATCAGCAGAACACCGGTTTTACGCTGGCTCAAGGTGCGGAACCTCAGCCGAGTGCGGCGAAGATGGCGTCGCGGATATCCTCGACACCGCCGACACCGGCGATCTTCACATAGGCCGGGGCAGCGGCATCGCCGCTGGCCTGCCAGCCGGAGTAAAAGTCGACCAGCGGCTTGGTCTGGGCGTGGTAGACATCCAGGCGCTTGCGCACGGTCTCCTCGTTGTCATCCTCGCGCTGGATCAACTCCTCGCCGGTGACATCGTCCTTACCCTCCACCTTGGGGGGATTGAAGGTGACGTGGTAGGTGCGCCCGGAGCCGGGGTGTACGCGACGTCCGCTCATGCGCTTGATGATCTCCTCATCGGGCACGTCCACCTCGATCACGTAATCCAGCTTTACGCCCTCTGCCTTCATCGCCTCGGCCTGCGGAATAGTGCGCGGGAAGCCGTCGAAGAGGAAGCCATTGGCGCAGTCCGCCTCGGCGATGCGCTCCTTGACCAGACCCAGGATGATCGCGTCGGACACCAGCTGCCCGGCATCCATCACCTTCTTCGCCTCCAGACCCAGCGGGGTGCCGGCCTTGACCGCCGCACGCAGCATGTCACCGGTGGAGATCTGGGGAATACCGTACTTCTCGCAAATGTACTGTGCCTGGGTGCCCTTACCGGCTCCCGGAGCACCCAACAGGATCAGGCGCATGACGTGCTCCTTTGAGAGAATTTTTCATTATGGGGGAATGGCGACGATTATGCCGATCAACGGGGCAAAAAAACAGGGGCAAAAAGACTGAAAAACGCCTTTACAGAGCCTCGGCACTGAGCAGCTGCCAGCTGGCAAAGGCCTCACCCAGGCAGCGATGCAGGCGCTCGGTGAGCAGCACCCGCGGCTCGAAGCGGTCCTGTCCCTGCTTGCTCAGCAGGCCCAGGCGCAACTCCAGGCGCAGGCGATTGGGGCTGTAGTGCAGAGCCAGTTGTGCGGGGGCACCGTCGCGACTGGGCAGCACCCGCGGCATGGCGAAGGCAGCCAGCCTTGCCTCCTCCAGCGTCACCGAGGAGAAGGCCCGCGAGAGCCGACGGCGCAGTTCGCGTCGGGCATACGCCTCGACCCACTGTCCCAGCTGGGTACACAGCTCCAGCAACGCCGGATCCACGGCATTGGGCCACTCGCGAAAGTAATCCAGGGCCGGGTAGTAGCCCAACCGCTGCTCGTTGACATGGGCATCCACCTGCCCGGCCAGATTCTCGCCGATCACCCAGGGCAGATAGCCGACGTTCTGCTCCACCAGGGCATCGTCCACCACCACCTCCAGCACGGCGCGGTATCGATCGATGTGGATCTCGCTCCCCACCTCGCCTAACGCGCCCTGCGCCGGCCGCGGCGACCACGCCCGGCGCTCACTGACTCTGGGTCGCGCCCACGCAGCACGGCGATGGCGCGGCGCAGCGGCAGGGTGATGGGTTCGATCTTCTCATTCATCACCGTGCCCACCGCGTCGGTCTGGCCGAAGATGGGATTCAGCAGGTACTCGCTCACATGCGCCAGCATCAGCAGTGCGCGCAGCTCTCCCTGCAACTGCGGAAGCGCTTCGAGTAACGCCCGGGCATCGGCCCCCTCCAGCAGCTCGTCGATCAGCGTCTCCAACGCCTCCAGCTCGCGTACCGCCTCACGGGAGCGCAGCTCGCGGAGGTACCGGCCGATGGCGTTGAACAGGGCACTTGCCACCTCCTGATCATAGGGGTTCTGCATCACATCCTCGGCCACCTCGAGAAAGCTCTGGCCCTCGCTATCGAGCAGGCGCAGCAGGTGCGACGCGTAGGGGTTATCGGCCAGGCTCTCAAGCGTGCCCCGCCACTGCGCGAGCTCGGCGCGGGCTGGCTGCTGCTCCGGCAGGTCGTAGGGCAGGGTCTCGAGGAAGCCGATGCGGTAGCTCTTCTTGCGCGCGCCGCTCTCCCACAGCTTCAGCTTCTGCTCCTCGTCGATCAGCCCCGGCTGCAGCACCAAGCGCACCGTCTCCAGCATGTCGCGCGGCTCAGTCTCGAAGGGCAGGTGCTCGATCAGGTGATCGGCCAGCACCTTACCCATCTCCGCCTCGACCACGGTGGGGCTCTCCAGCATGCGCCGGGCGTGCTCGGAATAGGGGGCGCACCACCAGGCGCGGCGGGCCAGTTCGTTGGAGAGGTTGGGAGCACAGACCACCGCCATCACCGCCTCGGGCTCGCCGATCTTCAGCAGGCGGTCCAGCTGGTCGTTGTCGATCTGGCCCATACGGGTCCAGCGGCGCAGGAATACCGGGTAGCCGCCGGGGGAGTCCAGAACCGCGCTGGAGAGCATCTCGCGCACCGCCTGCAGGTACTGGTCCGAACGGCCGGTGGGGTTGAGCGGGAACTTCATCTCCTGCTCGCCGTTAAGGCCGTAGACGGTCATGCTGTTCTCATCGATGCGCACCGCCTGGGCGTTGGCGATGAGGACGTTGATGCGCAGGGCATCCTCTGGGCTCAGTTCCACGAACAATTCCTAATTCAGTTGTATCCGCTGCCCCCAGGGCACCGTCGCCTTGCCCTTGACCAGCCACAGGCTGGGGTAGGCGGGCTCCAGTTCGGGGAAGCTGCCGACCGCATCGGTGAAGTAGACCAGCAGGTCGGGGCGGCGATTCTCACGCTCCACCCACTCGAACACCGGACGGAAGTCGGTGGTACCGCCGCCGGCGAACTCGCGCGGCAGGTCGAACTCCTGCCACGGCTGGAACTCCCAGGGACCGTCCTCGGCCAGGCCGGAATCGCAGGTAATGAGGGTCACCCGCGCACTCACCTGCCCCTTGAGGGCATTCACCTCGGAGACGAACTCACGCATCTCCTTGTCGCCGATGGAGCCGCTGGTGTCCAGCGCCACCACCACCTCCAGCTCGTGGCTCTTGAGGCTAGGCATGATGTACTCGCCCTCGCGGCGCGAGGGGCGTGAATAGTTATAGTCGCTACGCGCGGTGGCGTTGAGATAGCGGGCCAGCAGCATGCGCCAGGGCAACTGCGGCTGCAGCAGGTGATCGATAATGCGCCGCAAGGGACCGGAGAGCTTACCCGCCTGCATCGCCTGCTGCGCCGCACCGGCCATGCGCTGCTGCCACTGCACCGAGAGGTTCTCGCGCTCCTCCTGGCTGAGCGGCGGCGGCTGGCCTTCGCCCTGCCCTGCCCCCTCGCCCTGTTCCGGCTGTTCCTGCTCCCCCTCGCCGGCACCCGGCTCCTGTTTCGGTTTGTCTTTCTTCGGCGCGTCGCCGCGGCCGCCGGTGTTGTCGGGAGACTGCTTCTGCTGTTGGTCGCCACCCTCGGAACCGCGCTCGGTGGATTCGTGCGAGCCGCCCGCGCCCTGGCGGCCGCCGCCGCTCTCGTTGTCCTCGTCGTAGACGTGGTCATCGTGGGGAGTGAGGTTTTCGTTCTCATCCAGGCAGGGATAGATCTCCTCGGCGGTCATCCCCTCGTAGTCGGCCAGGAACAGGGCATCGGGGCAGGGGCTGAGACCATCGGCGATCAGCAGCGGATTGATGGCCAGGTCGCAGGCCAGGTCCCAGCGGTGCTTGTCGCGGTGCTGGCGGCGGGCAAAGTGGGAGAGCGCGCAGTGCAGTGCCTCGTGGGCGAGGACGAACTGGGTCTGCTCCACCGACAGCGGGTCGATGTACTCGCTGTTGTAGTAGAAGGCGCGGGCGTCGGTGGCGACCGTTTTGCACCACTCCCCCTCCGCCTCGATCATCGGCAGGCGCAGCACCAGCGCGCCGAGGAATGGCCTCTCAAGGATGAGCTTGGTGCGCGCCGCGCTCAGTTTGGTTTCGACATCACCGGCCATAGCGGGATCAGTAGAGCATCACCTCGGCCACCGCCTGCGCCCAGGGGGCGAACTCGGGCACGGAGAAGATCTCCTGGCCGACGGCACGGTGCAGGTCGGAGACCAGCATCACCCCCATCTCGCGCTCGCGGAAGCGACCGGCGAAATCGAGGATGGCGCCATAGGCCTCGGCGGCCTCGGCCGGGCTTTCGTTCTTGGCACGCAGGGCACGGCCGACCAGCGCCGAGGCGACCGCGTACTGCAGGTCGATCTCCTTCGGCAGCGGCACCTGCTCACGGCGCAGAATAGCGTCCAGGTCGGGGAGGTTGTCGAGGTTGTCGACGAAGGCTCCCAGCTCGATACCGGCGGCGGGACCGACGCAGGCCTGCAGGGTGTTGACCAGCAGCGAGCCGTGGTCGGCGAACTTCTGCAGCGCGCGGTGGGCAAACTCCCAGGAGCGCGGCGAGGGGAAGGCCACCGGGTTGTGGGCCGGGTCGAAATCGAACAGCAGCTCGGGGCGGAAGCGCAGGAAGGCGATCACCCGCTCATCGATGCCGTTGGCGTAGGCCCAGGAGACCCAGTCATCCAGGTGGGTCTCCACCTCGAAGTGGGCAAAGCGGTTGGCCAGCGGTGCCGGCATGGTATAGGTGACGCCGCGGTCCCCCTGGCGGTTACCGGCGGCGATAATCGCCCACCCCTCCGGCACCTGGTACTCGCCCAGCTTGCGATCCAGAATCAGCTGGTAGGCGGCGGCGGAGACACTGGGCGTGGCCGAGGTGATCTCATCGAGAAAGAGGATCCCCTCCACGCCGTGACGCTCGGCATCGGGGAGCATAGCGGGCACCGCCCACTCCACCCGC
>JBFFRO010000004.1:0-22938 GCA_041572995.1 Thiohalomonadaceae bacterium | reverse complement strand
CTCGACCTGGGCGTCTCCTCGCCGCAGCTGGACGAGGCCGAGCGCGGCTTCAGCTTCATGCGCAACGGTCCCCTGGACATGCGCATGGACCCCGAGAGCGGCGAGTCCGCCGCCGACTGGCTCTCCCACGCCTCCGCCGGCGAGATCGCCCAAGTGCTCAAGGAGTACGGTGAGGAGCGCTACGCCAAGCGCATCGCCGGGGCCATCGTCCGTGAGCGTGAGCAGAACGGCCCCATCAGCACCACCGGCCGCCTGGCCGAGGTGGTCAAGGCCGCCCACCCGCGCTGGGAGAAGGACAAGCACCCGGCCACCCGCGCCTTCCAGGCCATCCGTATTCACATTAACGGCGAGCTCGAGGAGCTGGACCAGGCACTGGCCCAGGCGCTGGAGCTGTTGGCCCCCGGCGGTCGCCTGGCGGTGATCAGCTTCCACTCGCTGGAGGACCGCCGGGTCAAACGCTTTATGCAGAAGCAGGCGCGTGGCGACGAGTTTCCGCCCGACCTGCCGGTGCCGGCCTCGGCACTGCAGCCGAAACTGAAACTGGTGGGCAAGGCTCAGCGCGCCTCCGAGGCCGAGCTGGAGGCCAACCCGCGTGCCCGTAGCGCGGTGCTGCGGGTTGCGGAGAGGATCGCCTGATGCGCCTGCTGCTGCTGCTCATCTCCGGCGCCCTGTTCGCCACCTCGCTGGGGGTGGTCTATGCCACCCACCACTCGCGCAAGCTGTTCGTGCAGCTGCAGAAACTGGAGGCGGTGCGCGATGCGATGGAGGTGGACTGGGGGCGTCTGCAGCTGGAGCAGTCCACCTGGGCCACCGATGGGCGGATCGAGCGACACGCCCGCGAACGACTCAACATGCAGTTGCCGCCCAAAGGGGCGGTGGTGATCGTCAAGCCATGAGCAAGAGCGAGCCGAACATTCACGCGGGCCGCCTGGTCCTGGTCCTGGGGCTGATCGCCCTGGGCATGGCCGCGCTACAGTGGCGCCTGCTCGACCTGCAGGTGTTCAACCGCGACTTCCTCCAGCACCAGGGCGATGCCCGCCACCTGCGCGTAGTCGCCATCCCGGCCCACCGCGGCATGCTCAGCGACCGCAACGGCGAGCCGCTGGCCATCAGCACCCCGGTGGAGTCCGCCTGGGCCGACCCGCGTGAGCTAATCACTGTCCCCGAGCGCTGGGCAGAGCTGGCCGCCGTGCTGGAGATGGACCGTGGTCGCCTCGGTCAGCTGGTTTCATCGCGCCGCGACAAGGAGTTCGTCTACCTGCGCCGCCACCTCTCCCCGGCCCAGGCCGAGCGCATCGCCGAGCTGGCCATCCCCGGTGTGGCTCTGCAGCGCGAGTACCGCCGCTACTATCCCACCGGCGAGGTCAGCGCCCACCTGCTGGGTTACACCAACATCGATGATGCCGGCCAGGAAGGGCTGGAGCTGATGTTGGACGAGGTGCTGCGTGGTGCCCCCGGTGCCAAGCGGGTGATCAAGGACCGCCTCGGCCGTGTGGTAAAGAATGTCGAGGCGATCCGCAGTGCTCGCCCGGGGCAGGACCTGCGCCTGAGCATCGACCGTCGTCTGCAGTACCTGGCCTACCGCGAGCTGAAGGCGGCGGTGCAGCGTCACCATGCCGAGGCTGGCAGTGCGGTGGTGCTGGATGTGCACACCGGCGAGGTGCTGGCGATGGTCAACCAGCCCGCCTTCAACCCCAACAAGCGGGCCGAGCGCGGCAGCCAGCGCAATCGCGCGGTCACCGACCTGTTTGAGCCCGGCTCCACCATCAAGCCCTTCACCGTGGCCGCGGCGCTGGAGAGCGGCCGCTACACCCCGGGGAGCGTGATCAACACCTCTCCCGGTTATCTCAGGCTGGCGGGCTTCACCATTCGCGACTTCCGCGATTACGGTGCTATCGATGTGTCCACGGTGATCGAGAAGTCCAGCAACGTCGGTGCCAGCCGTATCGCCCTCTCCCTCGAGTCGGAGCAGCTGTGGGAGCTGTTCAGTCGTGTCGGCTTTGGCTACGACAGCGCCAGCGGCTTTCCCGGCGAGAGCGGTGGGTTGCTCAAGGCCTATCAGGACTGGGGCCGAGTTGAGCAGGCCACGGTCTCCTATGGCTATGGCATGTCGGTGACCGCACTGCAGCTGGCCCAGGCCTACACCACCCTGGCCGGTGACGGTCACCTGCGTCCGGTCAGCTTCCTGCGCCTGGAGAAGGATGAAGTGCCCGCGGGTACCCCGGCGGTGAGCCCGCGAGTCGGTGCCCAGGTACGGGCGATGATGGAGCGGGTGGTCAGTGATTCCGGTACCGCCAAACAGGCCCGCATCCCCGGCTACCGGGTGGCCGGCAAGACCGGCACCGTTCGCAAGGCGGTGGCGGGGGGCTACAGCGATGATGCCTACCTGTCGCTGTTCGTCGGCATGGCCCCGGCCAGCCGCCCACGCCTGGTGATGGTCACCATCATCGACGAGCCGCGCGCCGGTGAGTACTACGGCGGTGCGGTGGCCGCCCCGGTCTTCAACCGGGTGATGGAAGGCGCGCTGCGACTGCTGGATATCCCCCCCGATGATCTCGACAGTTTCACCTCGGCACCGTCCAGGGAGGCGCGGGTATGATGACACGCGTCTGTGAACAGCGACTTGACCGGCTGTTGGCCGGTTTTGCTGCGCCCGGCAGCGGCGGCGAGCTGTGCGTGACTGGTCTTAACCTCGACAGCCGCGCCCTGCACGGCGGTGAGCTGTTCCTGGCGGTCGCCGGCCATCACCAGCACGGCGCCCGTTACATCGAGCAGGCACTCAGCCACGGTGCTGCCGCCATTGCCCTCGAGCCGGAGGGACTTAAGGAGCTGCCGGCAGGCGTTAGCGTGCCGCTCATCGAGGTGCACCATCTGCACCAGCATGTGGGTGAGATCGCCGCCCGCTTCTACGGTGACCCCTCCCGCGAGATGGAGGTGGTCGGCGTGACCGGTACCAACGGCAAGACCTCGGTGAGCCACTTTATTGCCCAGGCCTTGAACGACAGCGCATCCACCTGCGGCCTGATTGGCACCCTGGGCAGCGGCCTGCTGGGGCAGATGGAGGAGGGGAGCGGTCGCACCACCCCCGATCCGGTCTCGCTGCAGGCGGAGATGGCACAGATGCTCGAAGAGGGGGCCCGTCGCGTGGTGATGGAGGTCTCCTCACACGGCCTCGATCAGGGGCGTATCGCCGGCACCGCGGTGGACGTGGCGGTATTCACTAACCTCAGCCGCGATCACCTCGATTACCACGGTGACATGCAGAGCTATGCCGAGGCCAAGCGCCGCCTGTTCACCCGCGAGGGGCTGAAGGCGGCGGTGATCAACCGCGACGATGTGGTGGGCCGCGCCTGGCTGGAGAGCCTCGAGGGGCCGCGTGTCATCGACTACGGCATGGATGAGAGCTACGGCCGTCCGGCGCTCTTTGCCCACAGCATCGAGCAGGGGCTAGAGGGGATCGCCTTTAGTGTTAGCTCCCCCTGGGGCGAGGCGCGGGTGCAGAGCACCCTGCTGGGCCGCTTTAATGTCGCCAACCTGCTGGCCACTCTGGGTGCGCTGCTGGCCCTGGAGCTGCCCTTTGAAGAGGCATTGGAGCGCATCCAGCGTGTCGAGACGGTGGCCGGGCGCATGGAGCGTTTCGGTGGTGAGCGCCAGCCGCTGGTGGTGGTCGATTACGCCCACACCCCGGATGCCCTCAAAAGCGTGCTCGAGGCGCTGCGCGGTCACTGCAAGGGGCGACTCTGGTGCCTGTTCGGTTGCGGCGGCGAGCGTGACCGTGGCAAGCGTGCCGAAATGGGCGCTATTGCCGAGGGGCTGGCCGACTACACCATTGTTACCAACGATAATCCGCGTAGCGAGGTGCCGCGCGACATCATCGCCGAGATCCTCGGCGGCATGAGCAGCGAACACCACGTCTACGTCATTGAGGAGCGCCATGAGGCGATCCGTCGCGCCGTCTCCCTCGCCCGCGAGGGGGATGTGGTGCTGGTGGCCGGCAAGGGCCATGAGCGCTACCAGGAGATCGGCAGCGAGAAGTTGCCCTTTAGCGACATCGACGAGGTGTGTGAGCAGCTGCAGCGGAGGGGTCATGACTGAAGCCGCTCTCAAGCCGCAGGCCATTCCCGGTATTAACGCGACTCTGGCCGAGGCGGCCGCCTGGCTGGGCTGTGCCTGCGATGCCCCCGGCGTGCGCTTCCATGGGGTCTGCTCCGATACCCGCCGCGCCATGCCCGGTGCGCTCTTTATTGCCCTCAAGGGACCGAATCACGACGGTCACGAGCACCTGGCCGAGGCCGCCAACCAAGGGGCAGTGGCCGCACTGGTTGAGCGTGAGGTGAAGGATGCCCTGCCGCAGCTGCAGGTGGCCGACAGCCGCCTCGGCCTCGGTCGCCTGGCCGCCGCCTGGCGCGCCGAACTGGGTCTGACGCTGGCGGCAGTGACCGGTTCCAACGGCAAGACCACGGTGAAGGAAATGCTGGCCGCGATCCTCGCCCAGCTCGGTCCTACCCTAGCCACCCGCGGCAATCTGAACAACGACATCGGCGTGCCGCTGACCCTGCTCTCACTGGAGCGTGGACAGCGCTACGGCGTCATCGAGATGGGCGCCAACCACCCGGGCGAGATCGACTACCTGGTCGGTCTGACCCGGCCTCAGGTGGCACTGGTCAACAATGCCGCCGGCGCCCACCTGGAGGGCTTCGGCTCGCTGGAGGGGGTGGCCCGGGCCAAGGCGGAGATCTACGCCGGCCTGGCCGAGGGAGGCGTGGCGGTGATCAACGCTGACGATGCCTTCGCCCCGCTGTGGCGCGAGCTGGCTGCTGGTCACGAGCAGCTGAGCTTCGGCATGGACAAGGATGCCGATGTGCGGGGCCAGTGGCAGGCGGCGGGCTTCGGCGGTGAGCTGAGGATCTCCAGCGCTGCCGGCAGCTTCTCCGTGAAGCTCAACCTTGCGGGTCGTCACAATGGCATGAATGCCCTGGCCGCAAGCACCTGTGCCCTGGCCCTGGGAGCGGACAGCCAGTCGATTGCCGCGGGTCTGGCCTCGGTCAAACCGGTGGCCGGCCGTCTGCAGCCACTGGCCGGTCGCAACGGCGCCGCGCTGATCAACGATTGCTACAACGCCAACCCTGCCTCGCTGGCCGCTGCCCTCAAGGTGCTTTCGGCACAGGGCGGTCGCCGGGTGCTGGTCGTGGGGGATATGGGCGAGCTGGGCGCGGACAGCGCCGCACAGCACCGCGAGTGTGGCATCGCCGCTGACGAGGCAGGTATCGACGCCCTTTACTGCATCGGTGAGCTGAGCCGCGAGACGGCGGCGGGCTACGGCGATGCGGCCCGTCACTTCGACAGTGTCGAGTCGCTAGGTGCAGCGCTGGAGGCGGAGCTGAATGCGGGTACCACCCTACTGTTCAAGGCCTCGCGCTCGATGCGTCTGGAGCGGGTCATCGAACAACTAAAAGAACAAGAGAAGGAAGGGGCGTAATGCTGCTATATCTGGCCGACTGGTTGAGCTCACTGCACAGCGGATTCAACGTGGTGCAGTACCTGACCCTGCGCGCGATCTTCAGCGTGCTGACCGCGCTGCTCTTCGCGCTGCTGCTCGGCCCGGTCTTTATCCGTCGACTCAGCACTCGCCAGATCGGCCAGTTCGTGCGTGATGACGGCCCCGAGTCCCACCTTTCCAAGGCCGGTACCCCGACCATGGGCGGGGTGCTGATCCTCGCCGCCATCACCATCAGCACCCTGCTCTGGGGCGACCTGGGGAACCGCTACATCTGGGTGGTGCTGATGACCACCCTGCTGTTCGGGATCATCGGCTGGCTCGACGACTACCTGAAGATCAACAAAAAGCAGTCGCAGGGGCTGCGCGCTAAGGAGAAGTACCTGGGCCAGACCATCGTCGGCCTGGGTGCCGCCTACGCCCTCTACGCCACCGCTCCGGGGACCACCGAGACCACCCTTATCGTGCCCTTCTTCAAGGATGTGGCGCTGCCGCTGGGCGCTGGCTTTATCGTCCTCACCTACTTCGTCATCGTCGGTACCAGCAATGCGGTCAACCTTACCGATGGCCTCGACGGTCTGGCCATCATGCCCACTGTGCTAGTGGCCGGCGCCCTTGCCATCTTTGCCTATGCCGCAGGCAACTCGGTCTTCTCCAACTACCTGGGTATTCCCTACGTGGTCGGTGCCGGCGAGGTGGTGGTGATCTGTGGCGCCATCGTCGGCGCCGGCCTCGGCTTCCTCTGGTTCAACACCTACCCGGCCCAAGTGTTCATGGGCGATGTGGGCGCCCTGGCCCTGGGTGCGGCACTGGGCACCTTGGCGGTGGTGGTTCGCCAGGAGCTGGTGCTGGTGATCATGGGTGGCGTCTTCGTCATGGAGACCATTTCGGTGATCGTGCAGGTAGCCTCCTTCAAGCTCACCGGTCGTCGCGTCTTCCGCATGGCGCCGCTGCACCATCACTACGAACTCAAGGGGTGGCCCGAGCCACGGGTCATCGTTCGTTTCTGGATCGTCACCGTCATCCTGGTGTTGATCGGTCTGGCCACCCTGAAGATCCGTTGAGGCAGATGAGCGATATGGCAATGGCATCGGCACAGGCAAACCAGGGTTTCACCCTGATCGCGGGGCTCGGCAAGAGCGGGCTCGCCTGTGCCCGTTTCCTCGCCGCCCGCGGCGAGGCCATCGTCGTTGCCGACAGCCGTGCCGAGCCGCCGGGCCTGGATGAGCTGCGCGCTGAGATGCCGCACATCGAGTGCCACTGCGGACCCTTCCAGAGTGCGCTGTTCGAGGCCGCCGCGCGCATCGTCGTCAGCCCCGGCATCGACCCCAATGTCGGTCTCTTCCAGCAGGCCCGTGATGCGGGTGTCGAGTTGCTCAATGAGATCGAACTGTTTGCCCGCGAGGTGGCTGCACCGGTGATCGCCATCACCGGCTCCAACGGCAAGTCCACCGTCACCGAACTGCTGGGTGAGATGGCCCGCGCCGCCGGTAAGAAGGTGGGCGTCGGCGGCAACATCGGCACCCCGGCGCTGGAGCTGCTGGGCGGTGACTATGAACTCTTCGTGCTGGAGCTCTCGAGTTTCCAGCTGGAGCTCTGCCAGAGCCTCAAGGCCGCGGCGGCGGTGGTGCTGAATGTCAGCGACGACCACCTGGACCGTCACCACGACCTGGAGCGCTACGCTGCCATCAAGCAGGCCATCTACAGCGGCGACGGGGTGATGGTGATCAATCGCGAGGATGTACGGGTGGCGGCGATGGCGCGGGACAGCCGTGAGTGCTTGAGCTTCGGTCTTGGCGTGCCGCAGAACGATAGCGAATACGGCCTTATCGAGGCCGACGGCAGCCTCTGGCTGGCCCGTGGCGATGAACAAATTATGGATGCCGCCGAGCTGAAGATCGCCGGACGCCACAACCAGGCCAACGCCCTGGCGGCGCTGGCCCTGGGCGATGCTGCCGGCCTGGCGCGTGAGGGAATGCTGGCGGGACTGCGCCGCTTCGCCGGCCTGCCGCACCGCTGCCAGTGGCTGGCGGAGAAGGGCGGGGTGAGCTGGTACAACGACTCCAAGGGCACCAATGTGGGCGCCACCCTGGCGGCCATCGAGGGAGTGCCGGGTCAGCGTGTGGTGCTGATCGCCGGTGGTCAGGGCAAGGGCCAGGACTTCAGCCCGCTACGCCCGGCATTGGCCGCACGTGGTCGTGTCGCGGTGCTGATCGGCGAGGATGCGGCGCTGATCGCCGAGTCCCTGGCCGACGCCCTGCCGCTGGTTGAGGCGGCCTCCATGGATGAGGCGGTGGCCCACGCCGTGCGTTGGGCCCAGCCGGGTGACGCGGTGCTACTCTCCCCGGCCTGCGCCAGCTTCGATATGTTCTCTGGTTACGTGCAGCGCGGCGAGCGTTTCGCCGAGTGCGTGCAGGAGGTGGCGGCATGAGCAGCGTCAGTCTGACCCACTTCGCGAAGATGGACGCCCGCCGGGTGATGGCCGGATCGATGGCTGCGGTGCCCTTCGACCGCCTGCTGCTGGCCGCTGCCGTCACCCTGCTGCTAATGGGACTGGTGATGATCGCCTCGGCCTCCATCGGTATTGCCGACCGCCAGGTGGGCGAGCCCTTCCACTATCTCTACCGTCAGGCGGCCTACGCCTCGGCTGGCCTGCTCAGTGCCTACCTGGTGTGGCGCACGCCGCTGGATTTCTGGGAGCGCACCGGCCCGCTGTGGCTGATCGCCGCCATTGCCCTGCTGGTGGTGCTGCTGGTACCGGGCCTGGGGCGCACGGTCAACGGATCCACCCGCTGGTTGCACCTGGGTCCGGTCAACGTGCAGGTCTCCGAGCTGGTGAAGCTGTCGATGATCGTCTATCTCGCCGGTTACCTGCTGCGCCGTGGCGATGAGGTGCGCACCACTATCCAGGGCTTCCTCAAGCCGATGGCGGTGGTCGGCCTCTGCGCGGTACTGCTGCTGGCCCAGCCCGACTTCGGTGCCACCGTGGTGATCGGCGCCACCGCCATGGGCATGCTCTTCCTCGGTGGCGTGCGCCTCTGGCTCTTCGCCCTGCTGGCCGGTGGCGCAGTGGGTGCCGCGGCGCTGCTGGCCATCTCCTCGCCCTATCGTATGGAGCGCCTGACCGCCTTCCTCAACCCCTGGGCCGACCCCTTCAACAGCGGCTTCCAGCTGACCCAGGCACTGATCGCCTTTGGCCGTGGCGAGGTGGGTGGTGTCGGTCTGGGGGCCAGCGTGCAGAAGCTCTTCTACCTGCCCGAGGCGCATACCGACTTTGTCTATGCAGTGCTGGCCGAGGAGCTGGGTCTGCTGGGGGCCTCGGCGGTGATCGTACTCTTCGCCGTGCTCATCTGGCGCGGCTTCATGATCGGCCGCGAGGCGCTGCGCCAGGGGCAGGTCTTCGGCGGCCACCTGGCTTACGGCCTGAGCTTGTGGCTGGCGATGCAGGCCTTCATCAACATGGGGGTCAACATGGGGCTGTTGCCGACCAAGGGGCTGACCCTGCCGCTGATGAGCTATGGCGGCTCCTCCATGGTGGTCAGCTGCGTCGCCATCGGCTTGTTGCTGCGGGTGGACCAGGAGACCCGTGCCCGCCTGCCGCAGAAGAGGGGGGCGCGCTCATGAACTGCAAACACATCGTGATCATGGCCGGCGGTACCGGTGGCCACGTCTTCCCGGCGCTGGCGGTGGCCCACGAGTTGAGCGTGCGTGGCGCCGTGGTGAGCTGGTTGGGTACCGAGCACGGCCTGGAGGCGGAGCTGGTGCCCGCCGCCGGTATCGATATCGACTTTATCCATATCGCCGGGCTGCGTGGCAACGGCCTGCTGGGTTGGCTGATGGCCCCCTGGCGCATTCTGCGCGCCACCCTGGAGGCGCGCTCGGTGCTGCGCCGTCGCCAGGCCGATGCGGTACTGGGCCTCGGTGGCTTTGTCACCGGCCCCGGCGGTGTGGCGGCGCGTCTGGGCGGCCGCCCGTTGCTGATCCACGAACAGAATGCGGTGGCGGGGATGAGCAACCGCTGGCTCTCACGCCTCGCCCAGCGGGTGATGCAGGCCTTCCCGGGCACCTTCGAGCTGGGCGAGACCGTTGGTAATCCAGTGCGCGTCGAGATCGCCGAGCTACCGGCCCCGGCCGAGCGTTATGCCGAGCATCAGGGCCCGCTGCGCCTGCTGGTGGTCGGTGGCAGCCTGGGGGCCGTGGCCCTTAACGAGATGGTGCCGCAGGCGCTGGCACTGATGCCGGATGCGCTGCGCCCCCAGGTGCGTCACCAGTGTGGCAAGCGCAATGTGGAGGGGGCTCTTGAGGCCTACCGTCGCGCTGCGGTGGAGGCCGAGGTGATGCCCTTTATCGATGACATGGCCGAGGCCTACGCCTGGGCCGACCTGGTGATCTGCCGCTCCGGCGCACTGACCGTTAGCGAGCTAGCCGCCGCCGGGCTGCCGGCGCTGCTGGTGCCCTATCCCTATGCGGTGGACGACCACCAGAGTGCCAACGGTGCCTATTTGGTACAGGCCGGTGCCGCGCACATGCTGCAACAGCGCGAGCTGGATGCCGAGCGGTTGGCGGCTGAGCTGGAGAGCTTCTGTCACGACGCCAACGAGGGTCGGGTCAAATTGATTGAAATGGCTACCGCTGCACGCGCTGTGGGGCAAACGGATGCGGCGGTGAGGGTGGCCGAGGCCTGCCTGGCCGCCTGTGACTGGAAACAAGAGGAGGTGAACCGTGCCTGAGCGTCCTCACTACGGCAACCGCGCCATGGGTAACGTTAAGGCGATCCACTTCGTCGGTATCGGCGGCGTGGGTATGTGCGGCATCGCTGAGGTGCTGCTCAACATGGGCTACACCATCAGCGGCTCGGATATCCGCGAGGGTGCCGTGACACAGCGTCTGCGTGAGCAGGGTGCGCGCATCGAGATCGGCCATGCCGCCGAACACGTTGCTGGGGTCGACGTGGTGGTGACCTCCACCGCAGTGACCACCGACAACCCCGAGGTGGCCGCCGCCCACGAGCAGCTGATCCCGGTGATCCCACGGGCCGAGATGCTGGCCGAGCTGATGCGATTCCGCCACGGCATCGCCGTGGCCGGTACCCACGGCAAGACCACCACCACCAGCCTCGTTGCCAGCCTGATGGCCGAGGGCGGGCTGGACCCGACCTTTGTCATCGGCGGCCGTCTGAATAGCGCCGGCACCAACGCCCGTCTCGGCAGTGGTGACTATCTGGTGGCTGAGGCTGACGAGAGCGACGCCTCCTTCCTGCACCTGCTGCCGATGACTGCGGTGGTGACCAATATCGATGCCGATCACATGGCCACCTACGGCGGCGACTTCAACAAGTTGCGCCAGACCTTTATCGACTTCCTCCACCGCATGCCCTTCTACGGTCTGGCGGTGCTCTGCATCGACGACGAGACCGTGCGTGAGATGCTGCCGGAACTGGGCCGTCGCCTGGTTACCTACGGCTTCCACGAGGAGGCCGAGTTCCGCGCCTACGATGTGCGCCAGGAGGGAGTCTTCACCCACTTCAAGGTGGCCCGCCCGGGGCTGGATGAGTGGCTGGAGGTGAACCTGCACATGCCTGGTCGCCACAATGTGCAGAACGCCCTGGCGGCGATCGCCGTGGCCTACGAACTGGGTGTGGCCGATGAGGCCATCCTCGCCGCACTGAAGAAATTCGAGGGCATTGGTCGGCGCTTCCAGATTAACGGTGAGATCGAGGTGAATGGTGGTAGCGCGTTGCTGGTTGATGACTACGGTCACCACCCGCGCGAGGTGGCCGCCACCATCGCCGCTGCGCGTGCCGCCTGGCCCGATCGTCGCCTGGTGGTGGCCTTCCAGCCGCACCGCTATAGCCGTACCCACGACCTGCTGGATGACTTTTCCGAGGTGCTGAGCGAGGCCGATGCGCTGCTGGTGCTGGAGGTGTACGCCGCCGGTGAGCAGCCCATCCCCAACGCCGACGGCCGTGGCCTCTGTCGCGCCATTCGCGCCCGCGGTCAGGTCGACCCGGTGTTTGTCAGCGGCCCCGACGAGTTGGCCACCACCCTCAAGGGGGTGATCGCCGCTGGTGATGTGGTGCTGACCCTGGGTGCGGGCAATATCGGTGCCGCCGCCGCCGCCCTGTCCGAGCAGCTGCCGCGACTGCTGAAGGGGGAGGGTGCATGAGCATGCTCCAGCCTCTCGATGCCCAGGGCCTGCGTGGCGAGCTGCGCATGCATGAGCCGATGTCGCGCCACACCACCTGGCGTGTCGGTGGCCCGGCCGAGCGCTACTACCGCCCGGCCGATATCGAGGACCTGGGCGAGTTTCTCTCGCGTCTGGATGAAGACGAGCCGCTTACCTTCGTCGGCCTCGGCAGCAACCTGCTGGTGCGTGATGGCGGTATCCGCGGCACTGTGGTGGTGACCGCCGGATTGCTCAAGGGTATCGAGCGCGTGGATAACGATCGGGTGCGGGTCGAGGCCGGTGTGCCCAGCCCGCAGGTGGCCCGCTTCTGCGCCGCCGAGGGGCTGGCCGGGGCGGAGTTCCTCACCGGTATCCCCGGCACCTTCGGCGGTGCACTGGCGATGAATGCCGGCTGCTTCGGCTCCGAGACCTGGGAGCTGGTCGATGAGGTGGAGAGCATGGACCGTCACGGTCGCTGCCACCGCCGCGAGCCTGCGGATTACAGCGTGGGCTATCGCAGCGTTCGGGGTCACGAAGGCGAGTGGTTTATCGCTGCCACCCTGCGCCTGACCCCTGGCCCCAGCGAGGCGCTCAAGGGGCGTATCCGCGAACTGCTGGAGAAACGCTCCGGCAGCCAGCCGACCAATCAGGCCAACGCCGGTTCAGTATTCCGCAACCCGCCCGGTGACCATGCTGCCCGCCTGATCGATGCCGCTGGGCTCAAGGGCCACTGTATCGGTGATGCCTGTGTCTCGGAGAAGCACGCCAACTTTATCGTTAACCGCGGCGATGCCACGGCTGCCGATGTAGAGGCGCTGATCGCCGAGGTGGCCGCCGAGGTGGAGTCCCGCTTCGGTATCGAGCTCAAGCGTGAGGTGCACATCCTCGGCGAGGAGGTGCGCTCATGAGCGACAAGGTCGCCGTGCTGATGGGCGGACTCTCCGCCGAGCGTGAGGTGTCGCTGAATAGCGGTGCTGCGGTACTGGCCGCGCTGCAGTCTCGAGGGGTCGATGCGCACGCGGTGGATGCCGATGAGCGACTGGTTGAAACCCTGAGTGAGGGTGGCTACGGCAAGGTCTTCAACATCCTCCACGGCGGTGTCGGCGAGGATGGCACGGTGCAGGGTTTGCTGGAGTTGCTGGGCCTGCCCTACACCGGCAGCGGTGTGCTGGCCTCTGCCCTGGGTATGGACAAGCTGCGCAGCAAGCAGCTGTGGCTGGGGGCGGACCTGCCCACCCCGGCCTACGTCATGCTGAGCTGCGAGGCGGACCTGCAGCGCGCCGTGGACGAGCTGGGTCTGCCGCTGATGGTCAAACCCGCCCGCGAGGGCTCGAGCATCGGTATGAGCAAGGTGGAGCAGGCCGATGAGCTGGAGTCCGCCTGGCGCGAAGCGATGAAGTACGACAGCGAGGTGCTGGCCGAGCAGTGGGTGCACGGCGGCGAGTACACCGTGGCCATCCTTAATGGTGAGGCGCTGCCGGTGATTCGCCTGGAGACCGACAATGTCTTCTATGACTACCAGGCCAAGTACCAGGCGGACGATACCCGCTACCTCTGCCCCTGCGGCCTCTCCGAGGAGCAGGAGCGGGCGATGCAGGCACTGGCACTGCGCGCCTTTGAGGCGATCGGCTGCCGCGGCTGGGGGCGGGTCGATGTGATGCGCGACAGCGACGGCAGCAACTGGTTGCTGGAGGTGAACACCAACCCGGGGATGACCGACCACAGCCTGGTGCCGATGGCTGCGCGCGCGGCGGGCATCGACTTCGATGAGCTGGTGCTGCGCATTCTCGAAAGAGCGGAGGTGGGCCGTGGCTAAGCGTTCCCGCCAGGCGGTGCGCACCGATGCCCAGCAGGAGTTGCGTGAACGCAGCCCGCTGGTCGGCCTGCTGCGCCGGGTGCTGCCACTGTTGTTGATCGTCGGCGGCCTGGCCGGACTCTGGTTTGGGCTGATGCCCGATGAGCTGCCGGTCAAGCGGGTCAAGGTGGAAAGCCAGCTCAAGCGCATCGATGCGGCCGAGTTGCGTGCGGTGATCGAACCGCAGGTGGGCGAAGGGTTGTTGCAGCTGGATGTGGATGGACTGCGTACAGCGCTTGAGGAGCTGCCCTGGGTTCAGCGCGCCTCGGTGCGCCGCGCCTGGCCCGACGCCTTGCTGGTGCGGGTCGAGGAGCAGCAGCCGCTGGCACGCTGGGCCGACGGTGGCCTGGTTAACCGTCATGGCGAGCGTTTCGCCGCCCCGGCGGCACCGTGGCAGAGCGAGCTGCCGCTGTTTGCCGGGCCGAAGGGGAGCAGCCTGCAGCTGGGTGAGCTCTACCGCGAGATGTCGCGCATGCTCGCACCGCTGGGCTTGGGGATTCGCGAACTGGTACTGGATGAGCGCCGCTCCATGAGCCTGCGCCTGGATAACGGCTGGCGCCTGCTGCTGGGGCGTGAGCGTGCCTACCCGCGATTGCTGCGTTTCGTGCGGGTCTACCCGCGCAACCTGGCACCACGGCGGGCGGAGATTGCACAGATTGATTTGCGTTACACCAACGGTTTTGCCGTGAGCTGGCGTGATGCGTCGGGCGCGGCCTGAGCCGGAGGGGAGAGAGATGTCGAAGAAAATGGAAAAGAACATGATCGTGGCCCTGGATATCGGTACCTCCAAGGTGGTCGCCATCGTCGGTGAGGTGGGCGTCGAGGGGCAGGTGGAGATTATCGGTATCGGCTCACACCCCTCGCGCGGCATGAAAAAGGGCGTGGTGGTCAACATCGAATCCACGGTGCAGTCCATCCAGCGTGCGGTGGAGGAGGCCGAGCTGATGGCCGGCTGCCAGATCCACTCGGTCTACGCGGGGATCGCCGGCAGCCACATCAAGAGCCTCAACTCCCATGGCATCGTCGCCATCCGTGACAAGGAGGTGACCCACGGTGATGTCGAGCGGGTCATTGACGCGGCGCGTGCGGTGGCCATTCCTGCCGACCAGAAGATCCTCCACGTGCTGCCGCAGGAGTTCATCATCGACAACCAGGAGGGGATCCGCGAGCCGGTGGGTATGTCCGGTGTGCGTCTGGAGTCCAAGGTGCACCTGGTGACCGGCGCGGTGAGTGCGGCACAGAACATCATTAAGTGTGTGCGTCGCTGTGGTCTGGAGGTGGACGACATCATCCTCGAGCAGCTGGCCTCCAGCTACGCGGTGCTCTCCGAGGACGAGAAGGAGCTGGGCGTCTGCCTGGTGGATATTGGTGGTGGTACCACCGATATCGCGGTGTTCACCGAGGGGGCTATTCGTCACACCGCGGTGATTCCCATCGCCGGTGACCAGGTGACCAATGACATCGCCGTGGCCATGCGTACCCCCACCCAGTACGCCGAGGAGATCAAGATCAAATACGCCTGTGCGCTGACCCAGCTGGCCAACCCCGAGGAGACTATCGAGGTGCCCAGCGTCGGCGACCGGCCGCCGCGTCGCCTGGCCCGTCAGACCCTGGCCGAGGTGGTGGAACCGCGCTACGAGGAGCTCTTCACCCTGATCCAGGCGGAGCTGCGTCGCAGCGGCTTCGAGGACCTGTGCGCGGCGGGCATTGTGCTGACCGGCGGCACCGCCAAGATGGAAGGGGTGATCGACCTGGCCGAGGAGATTTTCCACATGCCGGTGCGTCTGGGCATGCCTCAGGGTGTCGCCGGACTGGTGGATGTGGTGCGCAACCCTATCTATGCCACCGGTACCGGCCTGCTGCTGTTCGGCAAGCACAACCGCGGCACGCACATGAGCGAACTGTCGGGGGGCGAAGGTTTCAAGGGGGTCTGGGATCGGATGAAGAGCTGGTTCCAGGGCAATTTCTGACAACGAATTTTATCGGTTAACGATTTCTGACTCCGGGCGACGGCCCGGGATGGAAAACCAAGCGGAGAGGAGTAATAACAATGAACATTTTTGAACTGATGGATACCGAAGCGCAGAGTGCTGAGATCAAGGTCGTCGGCGTCGGCGGTGGCGGTGGCAATGCCGTGGACCACATGGTTGCCCACAGCATTGAGGGGGTGAACTTCATCTGCGCCAACACCGATGTGCAGGCGCTGAAGAAGGATTCCGACCGTACCGTGCTGCAGATCGGCAGCAATATCACCAAGGGTTTGGGCGCCGGCGCCAACCCTGAGGTGGGTCGCCAGGCGGCGATGGAAGACCGTGACCGCATCCAGGAGGCACTGGAAGGGGCCGACATGGTCTTCATCACTGCCGGTATGGGCGGCGGCACCGGCACCGGTGGTGCCCCGGTGGTGGCGCAGGTGGCCAGGGACCTGGGTATTCTCACCGTGGCCGTGGTCACCAAGCCTTTCCCCTTCGAGGGCAACAAGCGCATGGATGTGGCCCATCAGGGTATCGAGGAGCTGAAGCAGTATGTGGACTCCCTGATCACCATCCCCAACGAGAAGCTGATCAGCGTGCTGGGCAAGAGCAGCACCCTGCTGGATGCCTTCAAGGCCGCCAACGATGTGCTGCTGGGTGCAGTGCAGGGTATCGCTGAGCTGATTACCCGCCCTGGCCTGATTAACGTCGACTTCGCCGACGTGCGTACCGTGATGTCGGAGATGGGCATGGCGATGATGGGTACCGGTAGCGCCAGCGGCGAGGACCGTGCCAAGGTGGCCGCCGAGGCCGCCGTCTCCAGCCCGCTGCTGGAGGACATCAACCTCTCCGGTGCCCGTGGCATTCTGGTCAACGTCACCGCCGGCCTGGATATGTCCATCGGTGAGTTCGAAGAGGTGGGCGAGACCATTCGTGGCTACGCCTCTGATGATGCCACCGTGGTGGTCGGTACCGTTATCGACCCCAGCCTCAGTGACGAGCTGAAGGTGACCGTGGTTGCGACTGGTCTGGGTCAGGCCGAGGCGATTGCCCAGCTGGAGGAGGAACAGAACGTCCGTCTGGTGGTCAATAAGACCAAGGAGGGGGAGGTGGACTTCAAGCAGCTGGACCGCCCCACCGTCATCCGTAACCGCCAGGAGGATGCGGCCACCGGTACCGATGGCGATAACCTCGACTACCTCGACATCCCTGCCTTCCTGCGCCGCCAGGCTGACTAAGGCCTAGCTAAGCTGGATAGGCGATGATGACGTTTTTGTGAACCCGTTCACTATGCAGGGTTTTGGCCCTATGTTACTATTCGCCCAAATTTGGGTCATAGTGCCCAGTGAATCAAACACTTACGGACTGAAGCCATGATACGGCAACGCACCTTGAAAAACGCGATCCGCGCTACCGGCGTGGGCCTCCACACCGGTGAGAAGGTCTACCTGACCTTGCGCCCGGCACCGGTCGATAGCGGCATTATCTTCCGCCGCGTCGATCTGGACGAGCCGGTGGAGATCGCGGCCACGGCGGAGAATGTGGGTGACACCACCCTCTCCACCACCCTGGCCGGTGATGGCGTGCGTATTTCCACGGTGGAGCACCTCCTCTCCGCAATGGCCGGCATGGGCATCGATAACGCCTATGTCGACCTCAGTGCCCCCGAGGTGCCGATCATGGACGGCAGTGCCGGTCCCTTCGTCTTTCTTATCCAGTCTGCCGGTATCACCGAGCAGGAAGCACCGAAGAAGTTTATCCGCATCAAGCGTGCGGTGGAGGTGCGTGATGGCGACAAGTGGGTGCGCTTTGAGCCCTTTGAGGGCTTCAAGGTCTCCATGGATATCGAGTTTGACCACCCGGTGTTCAAGGATCGCAGCTGCAGCGCCAAGATCGACTTCTCCACCACCTCCTTCGTCAAGGAGGTGAGCCGTGCCCGCACCTTCGGTTTCATGAGCCAGCTGGAGGCGTTGCGTGAGCGCAACCTGGCCCTAGGCGGTAGCCTGGACAACGCCATCGTCGTCGATGAGTACCGCATCCTCAATGAGGACGGTTTGCGTTACGAGGATGAGTTCGTGAAACACAAGGTGCTGGATGCCATCGGTGACCTCTACCTGCTGGGGCACAGCCTGATCGGCGCCTTCGAGGGTTACAAGTCCGGGCATGAGCTCAATAATCGCCTGCTGCGTACTCTGCAGGCCGAGAGCGATGCCTGGGAGCTGGTGACCTTCGACGACGCGAAGAAGGCCCCCATCTCCTACGTACAGCCGGTGGCTGCCGGCGCCTGAGCCTAGGGCTTACCCCGCCGCCCAGCGAGACGTCGTAGGGCGGCGGCCAGTTCCGGCGCCATGCCATCGGCGGCTGACTCGATATCGGCGGCAGCCTGCTCGGAGAGCTCCCGACGAATTGCCGGGGGCGTGGATGGGGCGGGCTTTGGCGCTACACGGACATGAATGGTCTGCAGTTTGTGCATACCGTCTTCGCGCAGCTGACGAAGTAGTTCACTCTGCATAAAGCGCAGACGGGTGGCCCAAGCGGTGTTTTCACACTGCAGTAGCAGCTCTTCGCCACGCAGGTTGACTAGCTGCCAGTGGCCACGGAACTCATCCGCAAGCAACTTGCCGATGTGTGCCTCCAGTGCCTTCAGGCGCTGGCCTCGGGCCGCAAGGCGCTGCAGCATGCCTTCATCGGTGCTGAAGAGTTGACTAAGTGGACGGCTTTTGGGCATATAGAACGAGTGTAGAGATGGTTTTTTGGCGTCGGCATCGTTAAGGTGTCGTCATAATAAAACAGATACAGGCAAAGTTGGCGATGAATATCCTTCTCATCCCTGAGCGAAAAGTGGCTGCAAGTCCGGTCGCACTGGGTAACCGCGGGCTGTTTGGCCTGGCGCTGCTGTTCCTTGGCGTGCTGCCGGGACTCTCGCTTTACGCCGGGTACAATCTCGGTGGTGCTGGCGAGAATCGCCCTGAGCTGATCGCCCAGGCCTGGGAGGATGAGATGGCCAGCCAGCGTGCCACGCTGGAAGAGGCCCGTCGCGTTGCCGAAGCCAACCTCGATGCCCTGACCCTGCGTATGGGCCAGATGCAGGCACACATGATTCGCCTCGATGCCCTCGGTCAGCGGTTAACCGAGATGGCCGGGCTGGAGGATGGTGAGTTCGACTTCAGCACCAGCCCGGCCCTCGGTGGTCCCAACGAGGGCGTTGAATCGTCCTCCATCGCGGTTCCCGATTTCCTTGCCCAGCTTACAGAGCTGACCGCGCAGATGGATGACCGTGATAGTCAGATGCGGGTGCTGGAGTCGATGCTGATGAGCCGCAACCTCAGCTCCGAGGTCTCCCCGGCCGGTCGTCCCATCATCAAGGGCTGGCTCTCCTCCCGCTATGGCATGCGTACCGATCCCTTCACTGGTCGACAGAGCCACCACAAGGGCGTGGACCTGGCCGGCAAGGAGGGCACCGAGGTGATCGCCACGGCTGCCGGTGTGGTCACCTGGTCGGGCAAACGTTACGGCTACGGTAACCTGGTCGAGATTACCCATGGCAATGGTTACGTCACCCGTTACGGCCACAACAAGGAGCAAATGGTGCAGGTCGGTCAGCGGGTCGAAAAGGGCCAGGTGATTGCCCTGATGGGCAATACCGGTCGCTCCACCGGGCCGCATGTCCACTTTGAGGTGTGGCACAACGGTAAGACTGTCGATCCGATGAGCTATATTCAGGCCTCCCGCTAGGCCATCCTCCCCGATACGGTGTCTACACCCCTTCCCAGCCGCCGCCTGCGCGGTGCCGTCTGGCCCCTGCTACCGCTAGTTCTGAGCGCCTGTAGCGGGTTGGGGGTGCAGTCCGAGGGTGAGCCTGCCGAAGCCCCCAGCATTGTCCCTGAGGTGGCGCCCGCCACTGCCCCTCCCTCTGTATCCCTCACGCCAGCCCCTGAGTCACGCCGCCTGAGCATTGCCGCGGTTGGCGACCTTATGCTCGGAACCGACTTTCCGCAGCCGCGCCTGCACCCTGAAGGGGCGGCCGGCTTGCTGGCCGCGGCCACACCGACGATTGCCTCGGTGGATGTGGCCTTCGGCAACCTGGAAGGGGTGCTGCTGGACGGCGGCGAGCCGGTTAAGCGCTGCTCTAACCCCAGCCGCTGCTACCTTTTCCGTTCCCCCAGTGCCTATGCATCGGATCTGGCCGAGGCGGGCTTCGATGCCCTCAGTCTGGCCAACAACCACGCCCGTGATTTTGGCGAGGAGGGGCGCAGTGCCAGCATGAAGGCGCTGGCCAGTGTGGGCATCCGCCACTCTGGACGTGTCGGTGATGTGGCTGCCTGGGAGGTGAACGGGCTTAAGGTGGCCCTGATCGCCTTTGCTCCCTTCGGTGGCTCCAACGACATGCTCGATAGTGCCGGGGCAGTGGAGGCGGTTCAGCGCCTGGATGCGGACAACGACTTGGTACTGGTCTCCATGCATGCGGGCGCCGAGGGGCGTGATGCGATGCACCTGCCTTTTGCTGAGGAGCACTACTACGGCGAGAACCGTGGTGATGTGGTGGCCTTCGCCCGCGCCGTGGTGGATGCGGGAGCCGATCTGGTGGTGGGACATGGTCCACACGTACCGCGTGCTATGGAGCTCTATCAGGGGCGCCTGATCGCCTACTCACTGGGTAATTTCGCCACCTACCAGGGATTCAATATTCGCGGCGAGAACGGCCTGGCCCCGCTGCTGGTGGCCGAACTCGATGGCCATGGGGAGTTTCTCTCCGGTCGTATTCACTCCTTCCAGCAGCAGCGCCCCCAGGGTACGCTGCTGGATAGTCGCGCGCGCGCTGCGCGCCTCATCGCCCGCCTGAGCGCAGAGGACTTCCCTGACGGCGAACTGCTGATCGACGAACAGGGCCACCTCAAGCGCCGTCCCCCCGCCACTGCTCCCCCCATCGATTCCCGCGCAACGCACTGATCAGCTACTGAGCCAAGCGCGCTCGGATAGGCTAGAATGTCGGGCTGCAATGCCCTGCAGGGAAATGAAATAAGACGCCGAAGGCAGCGTGCCGAAGGCGGCGACAGGAATACTGATTCGATGGTTACCAAACTGCTTAGCAAGATCTTCGGCAGCCGCAACGACCGCTTGGTCAAGCGTCTGCGCAAGCGCGTCGAGCGCATTAACGCCATGGAGCCGGAGCTGGAGGCGCTGGACGATGCCGCGCTCCAGGCCAAGACCGAGGAGTTTCGCGCGCGCGTGGCCAATGGTGAGACTCTGGACCAGCTGCTGGAGGAGGCCTTCGCTGTGGTCCGTGAGGCCTCCAAGCGGGTCTTCGGCATGCGTCACTTCGATGTGCAGATGATCGGCTCCATGGTGCTCAATGACGGCAAGATTGCGGAGATGCGCACCGGTGAGGGCAAGACCCTGATGGGCACCCTGGCGGTCTACCTTAACGCCCTGGCCGGGCGCGGTGTGCACGTGGTTACCGTCAACGACTACCTTGCCCGTCGCGATGCCGAGTGGATGGGCAAGCTCTACAGCTTCCTCGGCATGAGCACCGGTATCGTCGTTCCGGGCATGGACCCGGCGGCGAAGAAGGACGCCTATGCCTGCGACATCACCTACGGCACTAATAACGAGTTCGGCTTCGACTACCTGCGCGACAACATGGCCTTTTCCATCGAGGAGAAGGTGCAGCGTGACCACGCCTTTGCGGTGGTCGACGAGGTGGACTCCATCCTTATCGACGAAGCGCGTACCCCGCTGATCATCTCAGGCCCGGCCGAGGACAGCTCCGAGAACTACAAGCGCATTAACGCCCTGGTGCCGCAACTCGTACGCCAGGCGGGCGAGGAGCTGGAGGAGGAGGCCGTGCCCGGCGACTACTGGGTGGATGAGAAGGCCCGTCAGGTCTACCTCACCGAGAACGGCCATGCCCACGTCGAGGATCTGCTGGTCGCCGAGGGCATGCTGGCTGAAGGCGAGAGCCTTTACGATTCGGCCAATATCATGCTGATGCACCACGTCAACGCCGCCCTGCGTGCGCACGTGGTCTACCAGAAGAATATCCATTACATCGTCAGCAACGACCAGGTCGTCATCGTCGATGAGTTTACCGGGCGTACCATGCCCGGTCGCCGCTGGTCTGACGGTCTGCACCAGGCGGTGGAAGCCAAGGAGGGGGTTAGCGTACAGAACGAGAACCAGACCCTCGCCTCGATCACCTTCCAGAACTATTTCCGTATCTACGGCAAGCTCTCGGGTATGACCGGCACCGCCGATACCGAGGCCTATGAATTCCAGTCCATCTACGGTCTCGAGGTGGTGGTGATCCCCACTCACCGACCGATGATTCGTCAGGACCTCGGCGACAAGGTCTACCTCTCCGCCGAGGAGAAGTACGAGGCGATCATTGAGGATATTCGCGACTGTCAGGAGCGCAAACAGCCGGTGCTGGTGGGTACCACCTCCATCGAGATCTCCGAGCTGCTCGCCGGCAAGCTGAAAAAGCTGGGGATCAGGCACGAGGTGCTTAACGCCAAGCAGCACGAGCGCGAGGCGCAAATCGTCGCCGAGGCAGGTATGCCCGGTGCGGTAACCATTGCCACCAACATGGCCGGTCGTGGTACCGACATCGTTCTCGGCGGCAACGTGGACGTTGAGCTGGCTGCTCTTGGCGAGGAACCCAGTGAGGCCGATGCGGCCAAGCTGCGCGAGGAGTGGACGCTCCGTCACCAGCAGGTGCTGGAGGCGGGCGGCCTGCACATTATCGGTACCGAACGTCACGAGTCGCGCCGTATCGATAACCAGCTGCGCGGTCGTTCCGGTCGCCAGGGCGATCCCGGCTCTACTCGCTTTTACCTCTCGCTGGAGGACAACCTGATGCGCATCTTCGCCTCCGAACGGGTGGGGATGCTGATGCAGAAGCTGGGTATGGAGCGCGGCGAGTCCATTGAGCACCCGTGGGTCTCGCGCGCGATTGAGAATGCCCAGCGCAAGGTTGAGGGCCACAACTTCGACATTCGCAAGCAGCTGCTGGAGTACGACGACGTCGCCAACGATCAGCGCAAGGTGGTCTACGAGCAGCGTGGCGAGGTGATGGCCGAGGAGGATATCTCCGGCATGATCGCCGACATCCGCGCCGATGTGGTCGACAACTTTATTAGTGGCTACATCCCGCCGCAGACCCTGGAGGAGCAGTGGGATATTCCGGGCCTGGAGGAGGGGCTGCAGGGGCAGTTCGGTATTGAGTTGCCGATCCAGAGTTGGCTGGATGAGGATGACAATCTCCATGAGGAGTTGCTGCGCGAACGCATCCTCGGCGCCATCGAGGAGACCTACCAACTCAAGGAGCAGCAGGCCGGCGAGGCGGTGATGCGTCACTTCGAAAAGGCGATCTTCCTGCAGGTGCTTGATGGCCTGTGGAAGGAGCACTTGGCGGCCATGGACTACCTGCGCCAGGGCATCGGCCTGCG
>JBFFRO010000003.1:0-24133 GCA_041572995.1 Thiohalomonadaceae bacterium | reverse complement strand
GGTGCTGCTACTCGCCGGGGCCACCGGCGTCTCGAGCGCGTTCTCCAAGACCTGTTCCTGCACGGGCTCCGCAGGCTGTTCCGGAGTAGCGATCACCGGCGGTGCCAGAACCGGCGCCAGCGCCGGTGGCTCGCGCACGGGCAGCGGCTCGGGCTCGGGGGTAGCCTCCAGCGGTGCCTCGGCGGGCACCGGCGCCTCCTCCTCGGTGAGCAAGGCGTCGAAGTAGACGCTTAGCGCATCGCGCTCGTCGACCAGCCGTTTATCCTGTTCGCTCATGGACGTGTCACCGTATTACCAGGCACTGGGGCGGCGGGAGCCGCGGTTGGCCCCAGGAGGGTGTCTAGCAGGGCGGTATAGGCCACCACCCCACGGGCATGCGGATTGACGTGGGAGAGCGGCGCCCCCTGGCGACTGGCCTCACGGAACAGGGTGTCGACCGGGATAACCGACTTCCACAACAACGTCGGGTAATGCTCCTTCATCGCCTTGAGACTCTCCAGCGAGGCCCGGGTACGGCGGTCGAACATGGTCGGCAAAATCACCCGATTCAGCGGCCGCGGCCGGGCACGGGTCACCATCTCCAAGGTACGCATCATCCGCTCCAGCCCCTTGAGGGCAAGAAACTCGGTCTGCACCGGCATCAGCAGGGTCTCACTGGCGGCCAGGGCATTGACCATCAATACCCCCAGCACCGGCGGGCAGTCGATAAAGACATGGTCGAAGCGATCGCGCATCTGTATCAGGGCGCGACCGATCACCAGTCCCATCCCCTCCTGGGTACCGAGCTGGCGGTCCAGAGTGGCCAGGGCGGTGGAGGCCGGCAGCAGGTAGAGGTTTTCGAAGTCGGTGGAGCGCACCACGCGGTTGGGATCGGGGCGTTCGGCGGCGTTGGGGCGGAACAGCGAATAGACGCTCTCATCTATGGCGTCGGGATCGAAGCCGAAGTAGGTGGTTAGCGAACCGTGCGGGTCCAGATCCACCATCAGCACCCGTTGGCCACGCTGTGCCAGCAGCCCGGACATGGTCACCGCGGTGGTAGTCTTGCCCACCCCACCCTTTTGATTGGCGATGGCCCAGACCCTCATCCTACTCTCCTGCCGCGGCGCCGCGGTCGAGTACCCGGCGGTCATCCAGATTGGTATTAATCACCAGTACCACACGGCGATTCTTGCGCCGCCCCTCGGCACTGGCGTTGTCGGCCTTGGGACGGTACTCACCGTAACCGATGGCAGCCATGCGCTGGGGGTTGACCCGGTTCTGGGTGAAGACATGCACCACACTGGCGGCACGTGCCGCCGACAGCTCCCAGTTCGAGGGGTAGAGATAGGTATTGATGGGGAGGTTGTCGGTAAAGCCCTCCACCTGAATACGGTTGGGATACTTCTTCAGGATCCCCGCCAGACGCCCCAGGATGGGTAGCGCCTCATCCTCCAGCTCGGCACTGCCACTGGTGAACAGCAGGCTGGTATTGATCTCCACCTCGACCCAGTCCTTGTCGCGGTTGACGTTGATCAGGTCCCGCTCGATCAGCGCCTGCATCGCCTGGGTGAAGTCATCGGCGATCTGTCCCAGATTGCTCTCATCGGCCTTGCCCTGGGTCGGGATGTCGATGGGATCCTTGCCGATGCGCTCGTCCTCGCTGAGGGTGGGCTCACCGGCAATCCCCTGCTCGCCCACCTGGATCGGCTTGAGGGTGCGCGGGGTATTGTGGAAGGCATCGGTCAGGGTATCGGCCAGTACCCGGTACTTGCCCTCGTTGACCGAGGAGATGGCATACATCACCACGAAGAAGGCGAACAGCAGGGTAATGAAGTCGGCATAGGAGATCAGCCACCGCTCCAGGTTCTCATGCTCCTCATGCCGCTTTTTACGCCGCATCCCCTATGCCCGCCTTAGTGCAGGAAACCCTGCAGCTTGTTCTCGATGTTGCGGGGGTTCTCACCCTCGGCGATGGAAACGATGCCCTCGATGATCATGTAGCGGAACTGGCTCTGCGCCAGCACCTGGGCCTTGAGCTTGTTGGCGATGGGAATCAGGAACATGTTGGCGAAGCCGACGCCATAAATGGTGGCGACGAAGGCTACCGCGATGCCGTGACCGAGCTTGCTGGGGTCGGAGAGGTTGTTCATCACCTGAATCAGGCCCATCACTGCACCGATGATGCCGATGGTAGGCGCGTAACCGCCCATGCTTTCGTAGATCTTGGCCGACTGCAGGTCGTGGTGCTCCTTGGTGTCGACCTCCACCTCGAGGATGCTGCGCATCACCTCCGGTTCGCTACCGTCCACCAGCAGCATCAGCCCCTTGCGCGCGAACTCATCGGGCTCGGTCTCGGAGATGGACTCCAGACCCAGCAGCCCCTCCTTGCGGGCGATATTGCTCCAGCTGATGATCTTCTCGATCGCCTCATCGGCCGCCTGCCGCGGTGGCAACACGGTCCACACCAGCATGCGCAGTCCGCGCATGAACTGGGAAATCGGGGCGTGCAACATAATCGCACCCAGGGTGCCGCCACCCACAATCATCAGGGCCGGGCCGTTGGCCAACGAGCTGGCGCTGCCTCCCTCAAGGTACTGGCCGCCAAGGATGGCGCCCAGGCCGAGGATGATACCGAGGAGGCTGAGAATATCCATGCGCTTACGCCTGCTTGGCCAGGTTGGGGCCGACATCGGCCAGGGACATCACATAATCGGAAAGGCCGGCTTCGGCCACCGCAGCCGGCATGCCGTAGACCACGCAGGAGGCCTCATCCTGTGACCAGATGCTGGAGCCACCGCGCTTCAGGTCACGGGCCCCCTCGCGGCCATCGGCGCCCATGCCGGTGAGCACCACCGCCAGGGTGTTGGCGGGGTAAACCTTGGCAATGGAACTAAAGGTCAGGTCCACCGCCGGCTTGTAGTTCTGGCCCTCGATGTCGGTAATTTTCACCGTCTGCCGCCCACCACGGGACTCCAGCAGCATCTGACGGCCGCCGGGGGCCAGCAGTGCCACCCCTGGCTTGAGCACATCACCGTCCACCGCCTCGCGCACCTCGATCTGGCAGAGCTGGTTGAGGCGCTGGGCAAAGGCCGGGGTAAAGCTGCCGGGCATGTGCTGGATCAGCAGGATCGGCAGGGAAAAACTGGCGGGCAGCTTGGTCAGCACCTCCTGCAGGGCCACCGGCCCGCCGGTCGAGGTGCCGATGGCCACCAGTTTGTAGTTGCCACGGCGCACCGGCCCCGTGGAGGCCGGACGCGCGGCAGGGGCTGCCGACGCAGCGGCGGGACGGGTGCCCGAAGTCGCCGGGCGCGCGCCCAGCCCGGGGGTACGCGCTACAGGCGCACTCGGGGTCGGTCGAGAGGTTGCACCGGCTGCTGGGCGGCGCATGGCATGACCACGACTGCCGATGGCATGCACCCGATCACAGAGCCCCTTGGCCGCCTCCACGCGGTCACGGGAAATATCCTCGAAACGCTTGGGCAGATAGTCGACCGCACCGGCCTCCAGCGCATCCAGGGTGGCCTGGGCGCCATCGGTGGTGAGGGAGGAGAACATCAGGATTGGTACCGGCTTGGCCGCCATGATCCGCTTTACCGCGGTGATGCCGTCCATTACCGGCATCTCGATATCCATGGTGATGACATCGGGACGCAGGCTGGCGGCCAGTTCCACCGCCTCCTGGCCGTTGACCGCCTCACCCACCACCTCCAGGCGAGAGTCGGCACCCAGCATCTCCTTGACGCGGCGGCGGAAGAAACCGGAATCATCAACCACAAGAACCCGAACGGGCATAGGTCACTCTCTCCACTCTTCAACCGCCGCGCAACGCGGCGGTGGATTCAATCATTCTCAGCCGTAGGCCTTCATCAGGCTGGGCACATCCAGGATCAGGGCAATCTTGCCGTCACCGGTAATGGTCGCACCGGCCATCCCCTCGGTACCGTGCAGCATCGCACCCAGCGGTTTAATCACCACCTCTTCCTGACCGATCAACTGGTCAACGACGAAGCCCACCAGTTGGGTACCCACATGTACCATCACCACGTGGCCAGCCTCGGGCAGCCCCATGCCACGAGCTTCGGAAACCAGCCAGGAGGTCAGATAATAGAGCGGAACCGCCCGCTCTCGCACAATCACCACCCGCTGCCCATCCACCACATTGGTATCGGTCAGGTCGAGATGGAAGATCTCGGAGACGTTGACCAGCGGCAGGGCGAAGGTCTGCTCACGCAGCTTGATCATCAGCGTGGGCATAATGGCCAGGGTCAGAGGCACCTTGATCGATAGACGGGTACCCCGGCCCAGCTCCGAGTCGATGTCGATGCTGCCATTGAGTTGGGCGATGCGAGTCTTGACCACGTCCATGCCCACACCGCGCCCGGAGATATCGGAGATCTCCTCTTTGGTGGAGAAGCCGGGGGCGAAGATCAGCATGTAGGCATCGCGGTCGTCCAGGCGCTGGGCGGCATCGTGATCCATTAGCCCCTTTTTGACCGCAATCTTGCGCAGTTTGTCCGGATCCATGCCGGCACCGTCATCCTCAATGGTGAGGAGGATGTGATCACCCTCCTGCTCAGCGGCCAGGGTAACGGTTCCGCCACGCGGCTTGCCCGCCGCCTCACGGGCATCCGGCATCTCAATGCCGTGGTCGACGGAGTTGCGCACCAAGTGCACCAGCGGGTCGGCCAGGGCCTCGACCAGATTTTTATCCAGATCGGTCTCCTCGCCGTGCATCACCAGGTTCACCTCTTTCTTGAGGCTGCGGGCGAGGTCGCGGACCACGCGAGGGAAACGACCGAACACCTTCTTGATCGGCTGCATGCGGGTCTTCATCACCGCCGTCTGCAGATCGCCTGTCACCACATCGAGGTTGGCGACCGCCTTGGAGAACTCCTCACGTGCCTGCTGGGTTCCCTCATCCTCCTGGCCGGCCAGGGTGGAGAGACGGTTACGCACCAGCACCAGCTCGCCGACCATGTTCATGATGTCGTCCAGGCGCTTGGTATCCACGCGTACCGTGGCCTCGGCCTGCGGGGCCTCGGGCTTCTTGGCCACCGGCTTGGCGGTCGGCTTGGGTGCAGCCGCTGCTTCCGGTTTGGGCTCAGGCTTCGGCTCCGGTTCGGCGGCCGGGGCCGCGGGGGTCTCGTCGGCAGCGCCTGCGGCACCCACCGCGGCGGCGTTGAACTGCCCCTTGCCGTGCAGCTGGTCCAGCAGCGCCTCGAACTCCTCCTCGGTGATGTCATCACTGTCGGAGCCTGCGGCGGCCGGCGCCTGCTCGGCGGCAGGGGCCGCGGGCGCCTCTTCGGCAGTACCTGCGGCACCGACCGCGGCGGCATTGAACTGTCCCTTGCCGTGCAGCTGGTCCAGCAGCGCCTCGAACTCATCCTCGGTGATGTCGTCACTGTCGCTACCTGCGGCGGCGGGTTCGGCGGCGGCCGGGGCAGCCCCTCCTCCGTCCAGGGCATCGAGCAGGGCCTCGAACTCCTCGTCGGTGATGTCCCCCTCGGCGGCGGGCGCCGCGGTAGCAACGGCCGGGGCCGGCTCGGCAGCCGGTTCAGGCGCTGCCGGGACGGCCTCGGGGGCCGCTGCGGGCGCGGGCTCGGCACCGTCCGGGTGATTCATGGCACTGAGGCGCTGTAGCAGGTCGGGACTGGCGCTTTCCGGCTCCTCCAGCGCACGCAGGCTCTCAAACTGGGCATTGAGGACATCGAGCACCTCCAGGAAGGTGTCCATCATGTCCTGATTAAGATGCTTCTCGCCGTTACGCAGCAGGTTGAAGATATCCTCGGTGGTGTGACACACCTCCACCAGCGCATTGAGGTTAAGGAAACCCGCACCGCCCTTGATGGTATGGAAGCCACGAAACACCGCGTTGAGCAGGTCACTGTCGTCGGCGCTGTGCTCCAGCTCTACCAGCTGCTCGTTGAGCTGCTCTAGGATCTCGCTGGCCTCTACCAGGAAGTCCTGTAGGATTTCGTCGTCTGCATCCAAAGCCATGGTGTCTTTCCTCAGAAGCCGAGACTCGAGAGCAGGTCGTCCACCTCATCCTGACCGGAGACGACACCCTCGGTGTCGATGCCAGGGATCGAGGGGCCGGTGCCCTTGATTCGGTCTTCGTGCGTTTCTTCCGGTTGCTCTTTTTTCTCCTGCGGGATCAAGTTGGCACCGGAGATGCGAATCAGGTCGACCAGGGATTCTTCCAACTCATCCACCAGGCTGATAACCCGGGTGATCACCTGACCGGTCAGGTCCTGAAAATCCTGGGCCATGATCACATCGTTGAGGTTATTGCGCATGACGTCGCTGTCCTCACCGACGCGGCCGAGGAATTCCCCAAGACGGCCGCTGAGCTGGCGGAATTCATCAGCGGAGAGTTCCTTGCGGGTGAAGCGCGCCCACTGCTCGCCCAGCTCGTCGGCACCGCTCTTCAGCCCCTCGCACAGAGGGATGGAGGACTCGGCAGCGGTCAGGCTACGGTCGGCCGACTGCTGGGTCATTTCGATGACGTAGCGCAGGCGCTCCTTGGCGTCGGGAAAATCCTGCTCGGCAATATTGGCGATACGCGAATCGAGACGGAAGGTGTTGAGCGCTTCGTGGAACTGGCGGGTCAGTTTGCCCAGTTCCTGGAACAGGCTGCTCTCGCGTTGCTTGGTAATCTCGTCGAGCAGGCGATTGGCCTCGCTCTCGTTACCACCCTCAACGTGGGCGGCGAGCTCGCGGATCGTCTCTGCGTACTCCCGGCTCATGACGCTGGTGTCGTCGCTCATAAACAATACCTTTGCAAGTGATTCGAACGGTTCAGTGGGGAGGAAGTAAGGCTCAGCCCTTACTTGCCCATGCGTTCGAATATCTTGTCGAGCTTCTCCTTGAGAGTCGCAGCGGTGAAGGGCTTGACGATGTAGCCGTTCACGCCCGCCTGCGCGGCCTCGATAATCTGCTCTTTCTTCTGCTCGGCGGTCACCATCAGCACCGGCATGGAGGACAGCTCGGGATCGGCGCGCACCGCCTTGAGCAGGTCGATGCCCTGCATCCCCGGCATGTTCCAGTCCGTGACCAGCAGGTCGAAGTTACCGCCCTTTAGCTTGGGCAGCGCGGTCAGGCCGTCGTCGGCCTCTTCGGTATTGTTGAAACCGAGGTCGCGCAGTAGGTTTTTTACGATGCGCCGCATCGTGGAGAAATCGTCCACAATGAGGATTTTTATGTTCTTGTCCAAGGCAAACTCCTGTCACGTCGGTTGCCGGTAGTCTTCATTGAGCGACCCGTGGTCGCACTACACATTTGCTCTGACCCCATACGGGGCCGGTGTCCCGCATGAGTTTAACATGCCCGCGCCTGACTAGCTGTCGCTCAAATCGCTGCGCAGACGGCTCAGCACCTTGCCATGGATCTGGCAGACCCGCGACTCACTGATCCCGAGTATCTCACCGATCTCCTTGAGGTTGAGCTCCTCATCATAATACAGCGACATCACCAAGCGTTCACGCTCAGGCAGCGCTTTGATGGCCTCAACCAGGGAGCGACGCTGGCCCTGCTGCTGCAGACCGTCATCAGGCCCCGGAGCGGCATCGGCCAGGCGCTCCAACAATGAGCCCTCGTCATCGCCGCCCTCATCGAAGCTGATGACCCGATGGGCGCTGGAGTCAGCCAGCATGCGGTGGTACTCCTCCAGCTCCAGACCCAGCTCGGCGGCCACCTCCTGATCGCGGGCCTCACGGCCGAGGCGGTTCTCCACCGTACGGGCAGCCTCGGAGATCTCACGCGACTTGCGATGCACCGAGCGCGGGGCCCAGTCCTGGCGCCGCACCTCATCGAGCATGGCGCCACGGATGCGGATGCCGACGAAGGTCTCGAAGCTCGCACCGCCGTCGCAGTCGAAGTTGGCTGCCGCCTCCAGCAGGCCCAGCATGCCGGCCTGAAGCAGGTCGTCCACGGGCACGCTGTCGGGCAGGCGCCCCTTCAGGTGATAGGCGATGCGCTTGACCAGCGGGCCGTAGGTTTCCACCAGCTCACTGGCGTTATCGGCTGCCGGGCGCGGATGTTGAATCGGGGCCTTCATGTCGAAGACCTCTTGGCGCATGGCTACACTCATGACCACCCCCAATCGTTCTGGCTGTACTGCACCAGACGCTCCATGAAAAATTCCAGATAACCACCGGCGGCGCTGGGCATGGGCCAGCTATCAACCTTCTTAGCCAGGGTAGCGAAGGCCGTCGCCGCCTTGCTGCGCGGATAGGCCTCGACCACCGGGCGCTGCTTCTTCACCGCCTTGCGCAGGTACTCATCGAAGGGCACGCTGCCCATGAAATCGAGCAGCACATCGTCCAGGAAGTGATCGGTCACCTTGACCAGCTTGCCATAGAGCTGGCGCCCCTCCTGCGGGCTGTGCGCCATGTTGGCCAGCACGTTGAAGCGACGGATACCGTGGTCGCGGTTGAGCAATTTGATCAGCGCGTAGGCGTCGGTGATGGAGGCCGGCTCGTCGCAGACCACGATGACCACCTCCTGCGCCGCCTTGGAGAAACTGATAACGCTGTCGGAGATACCCGCAGCAGTGTCGACGATGAGCACGTCGATGTCGGTGCTCAACTCGCTGAAGGCACTGATCAGGCCAGCATGTTCGGCAGGACTGAGCTCAGCCATGTTCTGTACCCCCGAGGAGGCCGGAATGACATGGATACCACCGGGGGCGGTGACTATCACCTCCTCCAGAGTGCGCTCGCCGTTGATCACGTGTGACAGGTTGTACTGCGGATGCAGGCCCAGCATCAGGTCGACGTTGGCCAGACCCAGGTCCGCATCCATAATCATCACCTTGTGATCACGCTGCACCAGGGCGGTGGCGAGATTGACCGAGACGTTGGTCTTACCCACGCCCCCCTTGCCACTGGCCACGGCGATGACTCGCACTGGCTTTGGCTGTGCCATACGGCGCAGGCCCGAGGCCTGGTCACTTGCTTGCTGTTCAGCCATGCATGGCCCCCTTTCCGGCAAAGGCGATCGCCATCTCATCTTCCTCGGGTAGCTCGGTCTCGTAGCGGCGCATCAGCGCCACCGCCTGGCTGACCAACTTGGCTGCACGGGCCGGATGAATATCCTCCGGCACGCGCTGACCGTCACAGACGTAAGCCACCGGCAGGCGGTGACGTCGAACCACCGAGAGCGCCTCGCCGAGGGCGACGGTCTCATCGGTCTTGGTCAGGATACAGCCGCTCAGCTCCACCTGCTCCAGTGCCCGCAGGGTCTCGTCCAGGGCGACGCGCTGGGTAGTGGTGGAGAGCACGGCATAGCTCTTGATCTGGCTGGAGAGCTGCCTGGAACTCTGGCGCAGCAGCTCGAACTGTTCGTTCAGACGCAGGTCGCGCTGGCTCATGCCGGCCGTGTCGATCAGCACCAGGTCCTTATCGCGCAGCCCCTCCAGGGTGGTGCGCAGCTCGTCGGCATCATTGGCGATGTAGACCGGCAGGCCGAGGATCTTGCCGTAGGTGCGCAGTTGCTGGTGGGCGCCTATACGGAAGGAATCGGTGGTCACCAGGGCCACGCGGTTGGCGCCGTGGCGCAGCATGTAGCGGGCGGCCAGCTTGGCCACGGTGGTGGTCTTACCGACGCCGGTGGCGCCGACCAGAGCGACGATGCCGCCCTCGCTGAGAATATCGTCATCGGAGACCTGAAGGTCACGGGCCAGCATGCCCAGAGCCTGCTTCCAGTTGCGCTTGGGCTCGCTGCTGTACTCCACCTTGTCGGCCAGCTCGCGACAGAGCTTGCGGTCCAGGCCGAGCTGCATCAGTCGTTCCAGCAGCTTGGCGCGCATCGGATGGCGGCGACGCTGCTCGCCCCAGGCCAGGCCGGAGAGCTGCCCCTCGAGCATGCCGCGCAGGACCGAGATCTCCTCGCGCATGGCCGCCAGCACCGGCTCCTGCGACCAGACCACCTCGGGGCGTTCGATGGCGATCTCGCTCTTTTGCAACGGCGGCACTGAGCTGGCCTGTGCCGCCAGTGAGGCGTGCGGGTCAGCGGCAATCTGCTGGGAGAGTTTTTCCGCCAGCTGGCGGCTGAAATCGGCACCGCCGAGGGGCTTCGTCTCGGTGTGGGGGGCGCTTTGGGAAGCCGTCTCAGAGACAGCCTGGGAGGTGGCTTCGGTCTCGGGCTGGGTCGGGGCCGGAGTGCGCGCCGGTGCGGCCATGCTGCGCACCACGCTTTCGTCGTAATCGATTGCGGCGACAACCTCCACACCACCGTCCACGCGGCGGTTGGAGAGAATCACGGCGTCCGGCCCCTGGGCCTCGCTGACCATGCGAATGGCCTGGCGCATATCGGCGGCGAAATAGCGTTTGATCTTCATCCCATCAACCCTCGTTCATCCGCCGCTGTCGGCGGAATTCAGCCCCCCGGACTACCCACCGAGGCGACTACCTTTATCTGTTTGTCGTCGGGCACCTCACTATAGGAGAGGACATGCAGCCCCGGAATGCTGTGCTTGACGAAGCGCACCAGCAGCTCCCGTAACGGTGGCGAGGTGAGCAGGACCGGGGGCTTGCCCACCATCTCCTGCTGCTGGCTGCTTTGCACCAGGCCCTGGTGCAGTTGCTCTGCCAATCCTGGCTCCAGCCCGGCGCCACCGTCGGCGCCCTGCACAGACTGAAGCAATATCTGTTCCAACTCTGGAGCCAAGGTAATCACTTCGAGCTCTGGAGCTAAGCCATTGATTTTCTGGATAATCATTCGACCCAGTGAGACACGCACCGCCGAAGTCAAAATCCCGGCATCCTGGGTCTGGGCGGCATTCTCCGCCAAAGTTTCGGCAATACTGCGCATGTCTCGGACCGGGATCCCCTCCCCCAGCAGGTTCTGCAGCACCTTGACCACGGTACCCAGCGGCAGCAGCTTCGGTACCAGGTCCTCGACCAGCTTGGGCGCGCTCTTGGCCAGCTGGTCCAGTAGCTTCTGCACCTCCTCGTGGCCAAGCAGCTCGTGCGCATGGTTCTGCAACAGCTGGCTGAGGTGGGTGGCAATGACAGTATTGGGGTCGACCACGGTATAGCCCAGGCGCTGGGCCTCCTCGCGCTGCTCCGCGGTGATCCAGGTGGACTCCAGACCAAAGGCCGGGTCGATCCCCTTGAGCCCCTGCAGTTCGCCGAAGACCTGGCCGGGGTTGATGGCCATCTCGCGGTCGGGGTGGATCTCCGCCTCGCCCACGGTCACCCCCATGAGGGTGATGCGGTAGGCGTTGGGGTTGAGATCGAGGTTGTCGCGGATATGCACCGAGGGCATGAGGAAGCCCAGCTCCTGGGAGAGCTTCTTGCGCACCCCCTTGATGCGCGGCATCAGCTCACCACCCTGGGCCTTGTCCACCAGCGGGATGAGACGATAGCCCACCTCCAGTCCCACCGGGTCCACCATCGGCACGTCGTCCCAGCTCAGCTCGCGAGTCTCGGCGCTGGGCTGCTCGGCGGCCTGCTCCTGCTCCTGGCGAACGAGCTCCAGGGCCTTCTCGTGGCGCTGTCGGCTGGCCCAGTAAGCGCCTCCGCCAGTGGCCGCGGCCAGCAGCAGGAAGGGGAAGTTGGGCATCCCCGGGATCATGCCAAGCAGGGCAAGCACCCCAGCGGTCACCCCGAGCACCTTGGGATTGCTGAGCAATTGGGAGGAGACCTGCTCACCCATGTCCTCGGCGGCGGAGACACGGGTGATGATGATACCGGCGGCGGTGGCCAGTACCAGCGAGGGGATCTGTGCCACCAGGCCATCACCGATGGTCAGCAGGGTGTAGACCCGTGCCGCATCACCGGCAGCCATGTCGTGCTGTAGCATGCCGATGGCAAAGCCACCGATAATATTGATAAAGGTAATGAGGATACCGGCGATGGCATCGCCGCGAACGAACTTGCTGGCACCGTCCATGGAGCCGTAGAAGTCGGCCTCTGTGGCGATCTCCGCACGGCGACGACGGGCCTCATCCTGATCGATAAGCCCGGCATTGAGGTCAGCATCAATGGCCATCTGCTTGCCCGGCATGGCATCCAGGGTGAAACGCGCACTCACCTCGGAGATGCGCCCTGCGCCCTTGGTCACCACCGCGAAGTTGATGATCACCAGAATGATAAAGACCACCAAGCCGACCGCGTAGTTACCGCCAACCACGAAGTCACCGAAGGATTGGATCACCTGGCCCGCGGCGTCACCACCATTATGTCCCTCCAGCAGCACGATGCGGGTAGAGGCAACGTTGAGCGCTAGGCGCAGCAAAGTGGCGATCAGCAGGATGGTGGGGAAGGCCGCAAAGTCCATCGGCCGCAGGCTGTAGATGGCCACCATGATGATCACCAGAGACAGGGTGATATTGAAGGTAAAGAAAATATCCAGCAGAAACGGTGGCAGCGGCAGCACCACCATCGCCAGCAGCATCACCAGCAGCAGAGGCGCGCCGAGGCCGCTCTGCACCGTGCGGCGCAGCAGGCTAAGGAAGTCGGTAGGCTGGGCTTGAGCCATTCAGTTTACTCCTTACGGATGTTCCAGCTATTCATCCCGACGCAGGTCGTCGGGGATCGGCAAGTCACTCAGGGGGTCCACACCCTGGCGGTTATAAATCGGCCCCTGGCGCAGATGATATACGTAGGCCAGCACCTGGGCCACGGCTCGGTAAAGTCCGGCGGGGATCGACTCACCCACTTCCGTGCTGTGATAGACGGCACGGGCCAGCGGCGGTGCCGAGAGCACCGGCACATTATGCTCCTCGGCAATGGAACGGATCTGAGCGGCCATCAGGTCGGCACCCTTGGCCACCAGCTCCGGTGCGCCGGGACCGCTCTGGTCATACTTCAACGCCACCGCATAGTGGGTCGGGTTGGTGATCACCACATCCGCCTCCGGAACCGCCTCCATCATACGTCGCTGGGCCATCTCCATCTGCAGGCGGCGCTGACGCCCTTTGACCTCGGGCGAGCCCTCGCTCTGCTTCATCTCCTCCTTAACCTCCTGCTTGGTCATCATCAGTTGGCGACGATGGTCCCAGAGCTGGAACGGCACATCCACCACCACCACCACCAGAAGCACAGCGGCGAAGGCGAGGAAAGCCCAGCGCACCAAGTCACCGCCGTGGGCCATCGCCTGCATCAGCTCCTCGCCGGCAAGGCCGAGCAGACTGTCGGCCTGCAGGCGCAGCACCAGAATCGCGGCTGTCACCACCAGCAGGAATTTGGCCAGGCTCTTCAGCAGCTCCATCAACGCCTTCATCGAGAACATGCGCTTGAGGCCCTTGACCGGGTCCAGCTTCTCCAGCTTGATGCTCACGCCACTGAGCGACCAGCCACCCAGGGCCACCGCCGAGGCCACGCCCACCACCATCATCAGCAGGCCAAAGGGGGCGATGATCCACAGCGCCTCAACCACCATGTCGAGAAAGGCGCGGGTGATATGCACCCCCTCGAAGATCTCACCGCGCTCCAGGGTCAGCGCCTCGCGCAGCAGATTCATCAGGTCGGAGAGCATCTGCCCACCGACCACCAGAAAGGTCACCGCGGCGGCCAGTAGGCCCATGACGATACCCAGCTCACGCGAGCGGGCCACCTGCCCCTTCTGCTTCGCATCCTGCAGCCGTTTGGCCGTAGGCTGTTCTGTACGCTCCTGCCCGTCCTTATTCTCGGCCACGGCTCAGCCCCCTCCGAGAACCCGGTCGATCAGGGCAAAGCCATCGTCGAGCATGCGGATGAACTGGTCCACTACCTGCGGCAACAGGTAGAGAATGATGACGAAACCCATGAGGATGGCCAGCGGGAAACCGATGACAAAGATATTGAGCTGCGGTGCCGCACGGGCCATGGCGCCGAAGGCGCTGTTGACCACCAGCAGGGCAATCACCGCCGGCAGCGCCAGCCACAGGGCGGCAGCAAACATCTGCGCCCCCCACAGGGCGATAGCGTGGAAGGCATCGCGGTCCAACCCTTCCGGCCCCACCGGCAGCACGATGAAACTCTGCGCCAGCATATCGAGAAACAGCAGGTGGCCGTCAACGCCGAGGAAGATCAGGGTGCTGAACATCAGGTAGAACTGGGAGATAACCGGCACCTGGGTGCCATTGCTGGGGTCGACCATAGAGGCGAAGCCCAAACCCATCTGCATCGCCACCACCGAACCACCCGTGATCACCGCATTGAACACCAGGTTGAGGGCGAAGCCCATGGCGATACCGATCACCAACTGCTGGAAGATGATCATCAGCGCCGGCCAGCTGAAGGGGTCCACCGCCGGCACCTCTGGCAGCAACGGGGCGATGAGAACGGTCAAGGCCACCGCCAGCATCAGGCGCACGCGCACCGGCACGTTGGTCGAACCAGTCAGCGGTGCGGTCATCACCAGCGCACCAATGCGAAAGAACGGCCACATGTAGCTACCGATAAGGGCGGTCAGTTCAGCCGTGGCCAGGGAGAGGTTCATGGCTCAGCCAATCAGCATGGGGATATCGCCGAACAGCCGCTGAGTATAGTCGAGCAGCAGCTGCAGCATCCACGGACCGGCGATCATCAGCACCGCCAGGGTGATCAGCAGTTTGGGGATGAAGCTCAGGGTCATTTCGTTGATCTGCGTAGCGGCCTGGAAGGTGGCCACCAGCAGGCCCACCAGCAGGGCCGGCAGCAGTACCACCAGATTGAGCACCACGATCACCTCAAGCGCCCCATTGAAGATGGTCAGCACACTCTCGGGAGTCATCGCCCGCTACCCCGCGCCCACGTAGAAGCTGGAGGCCAGTGTGCCCATCACCAGGGTCCAGCCGTCTACCAGCACGAAGAGCATGATCTTGAACGGCAGCGAGACGATCATCGGCGAGAGCATCATCATACCCATGGACATCAGCACGCTGGCCACCACCAGGTCGATGATGAGGAAGGGAATAAACAGCAGGAAACCGATCTGGAAAGCGGTCTTCAACTCACTGGTGACAAAGGCCGGCAACAGCACCTTGAGCGGTACCTGCTCGGGGCTTTCGTAGCCATCGAACTCGTCCCCCTCGGCCATGCCGCCGAACAGCGCCAGATCTGGCTCGCGGGTCTGCGCCAGCATGAACTGGCGCAGCGGCACACTGGAGGTCTCCAGCGCCGTCTGCAGGCTCATCTCATCGTTGAAATAGGGCTGGATCGCCTGCTCGTTAATCTGGTCGAAGACCGGCGCCATGATGAACAGGGTCAGGAACAGCGCCAGACCCACCAGCACCTGGCTGGAGGGTGCCTGCATCAGGCCGATCGCCTGGCGCAGAATCGCCAGCACAATGATGATGCGGGTAAAGGATGTCATCATCATGACGATGGCGGGCAGGAAGGTCAGCGCCGTCATCAGCAACAGCAGCTGAATACTCAGGGTATAGCTCTGGCCGCCGTCCGGGTTGGTGGTCACGGTGACGATATCCAGCCCCTGCTCGGCCCAGGCACCGGGGGTGAACAGCAGCAGCAACAGCGGCAACAGGCGAATCATGATTCTCCCTTTCGATTCAGCGCGGCGGCTAGGCGCTCGGCGAAGCTGCCACCCTCGCCCGGGGCCAGCTCCAGCGGCTCGGCCAGGGTGTGCAGGGTGCGGATGCCGGCAGGTGAAACCCCCAACAGCAGCTGCTCCTCCCCGATCTGCACCAGCAGCAGGCGCTCGCGGGCACCAATGGAGAGGCTGGCGAGCACCCGCATCGGGCCGGCACCACCCAGCGCCTGCACACCGCTGCCGAAGCGGCGCAGCAGCCAGGCCATGGCACCGATTAGCACCAGGATCAGCAGCAGGCTGAGCCCCACCTGCAGCATCTGTGTTGCCCCCACCCCGCCGACGGCACGCGCGGTCGGTGTGACCGTCTCGGGCTCGGCCCACAGGCTCACGGGCAACAGCGACAGACAGAGACTGGCGAGAACGCGCATCACTACTTCAGCTTGCGCACGCGCTCTGCGGGGCTGATGACGTCGGTGAGGCGGATACCGTACTTCTCGTTGACCACCACCACCTCGCCGTGGGCGATCAGGGTGCCGTTGACCAGCACGTCTAGCGGCTCGCCGGCGAGACGGTCCAATTCCACCACCGAGCCCTGATTGAGTTGCAGCAGGTTGCGGATATTAATCTTGGTTCGGCCGATCTCCATGGAAATAGTCACCGGAATGTCGAGGATGACATCCATGTTGACGTCTTCCGAGGCGGGACCGCTGGACTCATCGACCAAGTTCTCCATCGGCGCGGTCATGCTCGCGGCGTTCTCGGCGGCGGCGGTATCACCAGCCTCGCCCGCCTCGGCCATCGCCGCGGCCCAATCGTCCATGACGTCATCGGGATTCACGTTTTCGTCTTCGTCGCTCATCTTGCTCTCTCCTGACCGGCCACTGGGTTACTGGGCCGGTCTCTCCACTTGTTCGATGATCTGGATCGCCAGATTGTCGTTACTGACACCGAGCTTGCCGCGGAACACCGGTACATCCTCGGCCCTGAGGCTGATGCACTTGGGCATATCGATGGGAATCACATCGCCCGGTTTCATCCGCATCACCTCCCTGAGGCTCAGTTCCACTTCGGTGAGGTTGCTGGAAAGTTCCACCTCAGCGCTCTTCACCTCCTCACGCAGGGCGGTAATCCAGCGATCATCAATGTCGGTGCGATCGGACTGCACGCCGGCATCGAGGACCTCGCGAATCGGCTCCAGCATCGAGTAGGGCATGGTCACGTGCAGATCGCCGCCACCGCCCTCCACCTCAACATGCAGCTTGGAGACCACCACCACCTCGGTGGGGCTGACGATGTTGGCAAACTGCGGGTTGACCTCGCGGCTCATGTATTCGAAATCCAGGTCCATCACCGGCGCCCAGGCCTCGCGCAGGTCATGGAAGGCCAGGTCAACCAGCATCTGGATCACGCGCTGCTCGGTGGGGGTGAACTCGCGCCCCTCGATCTTGGCGTGATAACGGCCATCGCCACCGAAGAAGTTGTCCACCAGGATGTAAACCAGCTTGGGGTCGAAGACCAGCAGGCCGGTACCACGCAGGGGCTTGACCTTGACCAGGTTGAGGCTGGTGGGCACGAACAGGGTGTGGATGTATTCGGAAAACTTGAGCATCTCCACACCACCGACCGAGATCTCGGCCGAGCGGCGCAGCATATTGAACAGGCTGATACGGAACTGGCGCGAGAAGCGCTCGTTGACCATCTCCAGGGTGGGCATACGCCCACGGACGATGCGATCCTCGCTGGCGAAGTCGTAGTTACGCGCCTCGCCATCCAACTGCTCGTCAGCCTCGGTGTCGATATCACCACCGTTAACCCCGTGCAGGAGGGCGTCAATTTCGTCCTGGGATAGAAGGTCGTTACCGGCCATTACGATTCTCTCACTGCATCACGAAGCTGGTGAAATAGACCCCTTCCAGCCCCGACTCGATCTCGGCATGCTCGGCCAGGATCGACTGAATATGCTCCAGCAGCTGCTCACGCAGCGCCTCCTTGCCCTCCTGGGAGCTGACCTGTTCATAGGTCACCCCACCGAGCAGTACCAGCAGGTCGTTGCGAATCACCGGCATATGGGCGGTAACCGCATCCAGCACCGCCTGATCGCGAGACATCACCTGCATCTCCACCTGCAGGAAGCGGGCTGGGCCCTTGTCGGTGAAGTTGATCACCATCTTCTCAAGGGGCAGGTAGATGGGCTGGCTGAGGACGGTCTCCTCAACCACCTCCTCCTCACCACCCTTGTCGCCGAGCAGGAAGATCGTGAGGCCGACACTGGCGCCGATCAGCACCAGGCCGACCAGCGCGATAATGATAATCAGCTTCTTGTTGGAGCCCTGCTTGGCGTCCAGGTCGTCCAGCTCTTCTTTAGCCATGCTCAGATACCTTCAAAGTCGTCTCGATCCTGCCATGCCCAATACCAAGGCAATAACTATGCCAGCTCATCTTCAAACAAAAGTTATTGATTATCAAGCCATTTATCGCCGACAGCAGAGTGAGGATGACGAAACACCGACGCCACTTTGGCAGTAACCTCAGCGCCCTGGTGACGAAAATCCGCCACCTACAGGCTGCACTGGCGCACCAGCACGTTCAACTCCAGGGCCAGCCCCGAGAGTCTCTCGGCCGAATTCGCCGACTGCCGGGCCCCGTCCTCGGTCTGCGCGGCCACCTCGCGAATGGCCTCTATGATCGCCCGTACCTCGGCGGCCACCTCCGACTGGCTGCGGGTACCGTCGGCGATCTGGCTGTTCATGTCGTTGATGGTGGAGACCTCGGCGGCAATGGCCCGTAGCGCCTCCACCGTCTTGCCAACCTGTGCCGCCCCAGCCTCGGAGTGGTCGCGCGAGGCCGTCATCACCGACACCGCCTCGCTTGCTCCACCCTGCAGACGTTCGATCATCGCGCGGATCTCCTGGGTGGATGCCTGGGTGCGCGAGGCCAGGGTGCGCACCTCATCGGCGACCACCGCGAAGCCACGCCCCGCCTCACCGGCACGGGCGGCCTCAATGGCGGCATTAAGCGCCAGCAGATTGGTCTGCTCGGCGATGCCGTTAATCACCTCCAGCACCCCGCCAATACCACGACTGCTCTCGCTGAGCTGGTCGATCACCCCGGCGGCACGCTCGATCTCCTCGGTGAGGCGGCTGATATCGCCCATCGCCTCCTCGGCCACCTGCGCCCCCTTCCAGGCGTGTTCATCGGCGTGGGCGCTGGCCTGCACTGCGCTCTCGGTCAGGCCCGCCATCTCCATGGTCATATCGTCGAGGCGCACCAGGGCATTGCCCAGTCGCTCCATCTCGCTGTGCTGGGTCTCCACCCCCTGGGCGGTCTGCTCGGCCACCGCCGAGGAGGAGCTGGCCGCATCGGTGAGGTGCAGGGCATAACCGTGCACGCGACCGATCATGGTACGCAGGCGCGCCGCCAGCATCAGCCTGGCGGTCTCCACCTGACCCACCTCATCGGTGCGCCCGGCATACACGGTCTGCATTAGCGGGTTGTCCACCACCTCGCGGGCGTGCTCGGCAGCCCGGCGCAGGGGGGCACCGAGAAGACGCGCCACAGTGTAGGCCAGCGGCAGAGAGAGCAGCCCGATCACCAGTGCGGCCAGTGCACCGAGACCACCGAAGAGCAGGCCCAGCAAAAGCAGCATGGCGCCAAAACCGGTGAGATTGAGCGCCGCCTTGGCAGTAAAGCCGATATCCAGCAGGCGCAGCTTGAGGCTCTTACCGCGGTTGACCCGCTCGTAGAGCTTCTCGGCGCGCTGCACGTGCTCGGCACGCGGCTTGACCCGCACCGATTGGTAACCCACCAGCTCGCCATTCTCGACAACTGGCGCGGCATAGGCGTCCACCCAGTAGTGATCGCCGTTCTTACAGCGGTTCTTGACGATGCCCATCCAGGCCTTACCCTGCTTGAGGGTAGCCCAGAGGTCGGCAAAGCCGGCCGCTGGCATATCCGGGTGACGAACGATATTGTGGTTCTTACCGATCAGCTCCTCCTCACAGAAGCCACTGATGTCGATAAAGGCATCGTTAACCGAGGTGATGATTCCCTTGGTGTCGGTGGTCGAGATGATGACCGTCTCCTCACTCAGGAGACGCTCGGTGCCGGTAACCGGCAGGTTGATCTTCATTAACTCAATAAACCTCGTAATCACAAAGACACCCGCTCTGGCGGATTTCGGCCCCTCAACCTTATCTCGTCCTACGCTGAGCGGTGTCTAACTCGTTTCAAACAGGCTGCGATGAGCAACCTAAGCCCGGATCTACGCCCGGTTTACCACTGTGTAAACCGCGATGAATGCTACTTGAGGAAATGTTCGCGGTAGTGGCGCAGTTCAGCGATGGAATCGCGGATATCATCCAGCGCCAGGTGGGCGCCGCTCTTTTTGAAGCCCTCCAGCAGCTCGGGACGCCAGCGGCGGGCCAGCTCCTTGAGGCTGGAGACATCCAGGTTGCGGTAGTGGAAAAAGGCCTCCAGCTCCGGCATGTGGCGGGCGAGGAAACGACGGTCCTGGCAGATGGAGTTGCCGCACATGGGGGAGTCACCGGGATTGACGTACTGGCGCAGGAAGGCGATGGTCTCCTCCTCGGCGGCACGCTCGTCGTGGCGGCTGGCCAGCACCCGGTCCACCAGCCCTGAGCCACCATGCTGATTCTGGTTCCACTCATCCATGCCATCGAGCACCGCCTGATCCTGATGCACGGCGATCACCGGCCCCTCGGCAATCACATTGAGCTGGGCATCGGTGACGATGGTGGCAATCTCAATAATGCGGTCGCTGTCCGGCTCCAGGCCGGTCATTTCCAGATCGATCCAGATCAGGTTTTGTGCGTGTTGCGGCATGCGGCCCTTCCTCCCCTGTGACTTGACCCGCCATTTTAGCAAAAGCTACCCTGCCGCGTGCCCTCTATCGAAGCGGAATCGAAATGTTCGTTTTTACCCAAATCTTTCTCCTCATGCTGCTCGTCGCCACCAGCCTGCAACTGTGGCTGGGGCTGCGCCAGATCCGCCATGTGCGTCAACACCGGGCGGCGGTCCCCGGTCCTTTCGCCGGACAGGTAAGCCTGGAGGAGCACCAGAAGGCCGCCGACTACACCATCGCCCGCACCCGCATGGGTATGCTGGAGCTCATCTACGGCGCCGTGCTGCTGCTGGGCTGGACCCTGGGCGGAGGCCTCGAACTGCTCGATGGGCTGTGGCGCTCGCTGGGGCTGTGGAGCGAGGAGTGGCGCCACCTCTGGACCGGCACCGGCTTTATGCTCAGCTTCTTCATGATCGGTTCACTGCTGGATCTGCCCTTTAGCCTCTACCGCACCTTTCGCCTGGAGGCCCGCTTTGGCTTCAACAACACCACCGCAAGGCTGTTCATCGCCGACCTCATCAAGGGGGTACTGCTCACCCTGCTCATCGGCACCCCGTTACTGGTGCTGGTGCTGTGGCTGATGCAGGTGATGGGCGATGAGTGGTGGCTCTACGTCTGGGCGGTGTGGATCGGCTTCACCCTGCTGATGCTGTGGGCCTACCCCAGCTTCATCGCCCCGCTGTTCAACAAGTTCCAGCCGCTGGAGGATGGTGAGCTGCGCGGGCGTATCGAGCGGTTGCTGGAGCGCTGTGGCTTCGCCAGCGACGGCATCTTCGTGATGGACGGTTCGCGCCGCTCCAGCCACGGCAACGCCTACTTCTCCGGCCTCGGAAAGCACAAGCGTATTGTCTTCTTCGACACCCTGCTGGAGAGCCTCAACGGCGATGAGATCGAGGCGGTGCTGGCCCACGAACTGGGCCACTTCCGCCGTCGCCATATCGCCAAACGCCTGCTGATGATGGCCATCATCAGCTTCGGTGCCCTGGCCCTGCTGGGCTGGCTGTGGGGCTGGTTCGGCTTCTACCTCAACCTCGGTGTCAGTCACGGCTCCAACTACATGGCGCTGACCCTGTTCATCCTCTGCGCACCGCTGCTGGGGGTCTACCTGCAGCCGCTGATGGCCCTCTCCTCGCGCCGCCACGAATTCGAGGCCGACGACTACGCCGCTGAACAGAGCTCCGCGGCCCACCTAATCAGCGCCCTGGTGAAGCTCTACCGGGAGAATGCCAGCAGCCTCACCCCAGACCCGCTACACTCGGCCTTCCACGATTCCCACCCGCCAGCGCCGGTGCGCATCGCTCACCTCTCGGCTAAAATGACGGACGCCTAACCCCTAACCCGGAGTCGATGATGAAGACGACCTACAAGGCCCTAGCCGCCACTGCCCTGCTCGCCCTTGCCGGCAGCGTCCAGGCCGCCGATGCCGACAACGGCAAACAGCTCTACAACGCCAACTGCCAGGGCTGTCACTCCACCGACACCCACGTTGGCAGCAACCAATCGGTGAAGAGCCTGCCCGCGCTGGAGAGTCGCGTCCGCATGTGCTCGCAGAACCTGCGCAAGCGCCTATTCGATGATGAACTGGCCGATATCGTCGCCTACCTCAACCGCGATTTTTACAAGTTCAAATAGTTGGCCAAACGCAAACTCAGCCGACGCCAGTCCTGGCGTCAGGAGAAGATTCAGGATGAGCGCCGCCAGCGCGCCGAACGCAAGGCGGCACGTGCCGAACGGGATCTGGTCGGCGGTGAACTGGGGCCGGAGCAGCCGGGTATTATCATCGGCAACTACGGCAACAGTCTGGAGGTAGAGGGCAGTGACGGCGAGCGCCGCCGCTGTCTCAGCCGCCAGAACCTGGGTCAACTGGTGGTGGGCGATCACATCACCTGGCAGGCGGGACGCGAGGGGGGCGTGGTCACCGCCCTCAGCCCGCGCGAGAGCCTGCTGGTACGCCGCGACATCCACGGCCAGAATAAACCGCTGGCGGCCAATATCGACCAAATCATCGTTGTCGCCGCCCCCGAACCCCGCTACTCCAGCGAGCTCATTGACCAGTACCTGGTGGCCGCCGAGGCCAATGCCATCCAGGCGGTACTGCTGTTTAACAAGGCCGACCTGCTGGATGAGCATGAGCACCGGCAGGCAGAGGCGGAGATCGGCTACTACGAGTCGCTGGGCTATCCCACCCTCTTCGCCAGTTGCAAGCAGGGCCATGGGCTGGATGCGCTCATCGAGCGCCTGCGTGGGCGGGTGAGCGTCTTTGTCGGCCAGTCCGGGGTGGGCAAGTCCTCGCTGGTCAACGCCCTGCTACCCGAGGTGGACGCCGCGGTCGGCGCACTCTCCGAGCAGAGCAAGCTGGGCCGTCACACCACCAGCGCCTCGCGCCTCTACCACCTGCCCCACGGTGGCAGCATCATCGACTCCCCCGGGGTGCGCGACTTCCGCCTCTGGGCCATGCCCCGCGCAGAACTGGCCCAGGGCTTTCGCGAGCTGGCTCCGCACCTGGGTCACTGCCGCTTTCGCGACTGCCGCCATCTGGAGGAGCCGGGCTGTGCCCTGCGCACGGTGGTGGAGAGCGGCGAGGTAGCACCGCAACGCTTCGAGAGTTTCCTCGGCCTGGCCGAGGCGATGGAAGAGGAGTTGAGGGCCGAGCGCGAACGGGGCGGCCCCGAGGGCTAGGCCCTACTCCACGAACTCGTTGCCCGGCTCCGCCTCCAGCACCTGACGCAACTCGTCGGCAAGAGTGGGGTCCATGCCCAGCTCTTCCAGAGCCGGGGGCTCAGCCGGGGCCAGCGGGCTGGGAGGGGGGGTGTCGAAAAGCTGATCGAGTGGAATGGGACCATCGGCCTGCGCCGCGGGCGGGACGGTCTCAGCCGCTTCCGGCTCGGCTTCTGCTTCCAGCTTGTCCAGGCCGATGGCCTTTTCCGTGGCCCGGTTGAGAACGATGATGCTAATGCGCCGGTTAACCGCGGCCAGCGGATTCTCCTTGTCGAACAGCACCGAGTCGGCCAGCCCCACCACACGCCCAGTCTTCTCCTCCTTGAGCCCACCGTAGAAGAGTTCGCGGCGGGCGGCATTGGCGCGATCGGCAGAGAGCTCCCAGTTGGAATACTCGCGCTCCTCATCGGGGTAGAAACGTGCCGCATCGGTATGACCGGTGACCGAGATATGGTTGGGTACCTGGTCAATGGTCTTGGCCAGCACGTGCAGGATCTCCTTGGTGTAGGCCTTGAGGCGGGCACTGCCCAGGTCGAACATGGGGCGTTTCTCGGCATCGACGATCTGGATGCGCAGCCCCTCGCTGGTGATATCGAGCTTGAGCTGGTCCTTGAAATCCTTGAGCGTGGGGTTGGATTCGATCTGCTCGAGGATATCGCGCATCAGCTCATCGAGCTTGGCCTGCTCCTGGATCTCGTCGGCCAGCTGCTCCTCGGAGGCCTTCACATTCTGCGGCTCGCCCTCACTGCGCGGCACATCCATGGCGCCGCCGAAGTCGATCATGCTGGTGCTGGCACCGCCGGGACCGACGATCGCCGCATCGGGGTTGCTGAACTGCTCGGCGATCCCCTCACGGGTCGCCTCGTTGGTATTGCCCAGCAGCCACATCAGCAGGAAGAAGGCCATCATCGCGGTCACGAAGTCGGCATAGGCCACCTTCCAGGCGCCACCATGGTGGCCACCACCGCCCTTCTTGATCTTCTTGACGATGATCGGTTGTTGTTTCTCGTTGGCGGGCATCGGCGCAGGGCCTTACTTGTTGTTCTTGATGTGTTCTTCGAGTTCGTAGAAACCGGGGCGTACCTTGGTTGGCAGCGCCTTACGCCCGAACTCCACCGC
>JBFFRO010000002.1:0-24814 GCA_041572995.1 Thiohalomonadaceae bacterium | reverse complement strand
AAGCTGGAGGAGGCGGGGATCGAGACCCACGTCATCGAGCTGCTCAGCGATGAAGAGGTGCTGGTGAAGAACCTGGAGATGATCCCGGTCGAGTGCGTGGTGCGTAACATCGCCGCCGGCTCCATCGTACGCCGCCTCGGTGTTGAGGACGGCATGGACCTCAACCCGCCCACCTTCGAGTTCTTCCTCAAGAACGATGCCCTGCACGACCCGATGATCAATGACTACCACATCATCACCTTCGGCTGGGCCAGCGAGGAGGAGATCGCTCAGATGAAGGCACTGACCTTTCGTGTGAACGAGGTGCTGACCCAGCTGTTCGCCGATGCCGGTATGCTGCTGGTGGACTACAAGCTGGAGTTTGGTCGCTACCAGGGGCGCATCGTCCTCGGTGATGAGTTCTCTCCCGACGGTTGCCGCCTGTGGGATGCCGACACCCGCGAGAAGCTGGACAAGGATCGCTTCCGTCAGGGGCTCGGCGGGGTGGTCGAGGCCTACGAGGAGGTGGCCCACCGCCTCGGCGCCAAGCTCGACTGAGCCGCCTCCCCGGTGCTCGCTAAAGACGCCCCCTCCGCTGACGCGGTGGGGGCGTTTTACATGCTAAGGTAGGGGCCGTTTTATCCCCAGTATGGAGAACTGTGTGTCCGAGCTCGTCCGTCGTCTGACCCTCCCCCTGCTTCTCTGTTTTCCTACGCTTCTTATCGCCGCCAAAGGCGAGTACGCCCATGTACCGCTGCTCGAGGGCCAGCAGAGCATCGAGGCCCACTTCAATCGCCTCGGTCTGCCCGATATCGACCTGAGTCTGGTGCGTTGTGACAACGGCAAGCCCTGTTATTGGGAACTGCGTAACCATCAAGGTCGCCTGCTTAAGCGTTATCCCTATGAGGAGAAGCACACGGTCAGCGTGCGGGCCTCGGCCCGTTACCGCGAGCGGGCCTACCTGCTGATCGAGCACGGCTACGCCTGTGCCGATGACCGCTCAGGCTGTCACCAGCGGCTGTTGTTCGATGACCGCGGACGAATCCGGTCGGTCAGCGCCACTGCCAACTCCCAGATTGGCCGTGCGCTGGCGGCACGGATCCTTGCCGATGGCAGCTTCCTGCTGGTCGAGGCTGATGAACTGCGTGTGATCGACCGCTGGGGCAAGCGCATGCGTGGCCGCTCGCTGGAGGTGCCGGTCGAGGCGGTGGTCATCGGCCACAACCCGGATGGAGAGCTGGCCTTTGTCGCCTACGATGCCGGCGGCGGGCTGTGGCTGGGGGGGATCGATGCCTGGCGGCCGATGCCGCTGGCGCTGGCCGCGCACGGTGACCGCGAGGATATCCTCGGCGTCTATCCATACTCTGCCGATGCCCAGGCCGCGGTGGTCTACCGCTACGTTAACGAGTACCACAAGGGACTCTACCTGCTGGTGGGGGAGGGTGAGCGTAGTCACGCCGGGGTGCTCTACAACTCCGCTGAGCGCAATGTCGGTTTCGACCCCGGGATCTATGCCGAGGGCGACACCCTGGTGGTCTCGGCCCGCAACGGCCATGACGAGGGCTGGCGCCACCTGCGCCTGGGCTTCGACGAGGCCTTCTCCCTGCCGGAGTGGCCGCCGGGGCTGGAGGAGCGCTTTCTGGATGAGAAGGCGGGTGCCCTGCACTTGGGCTACGGCCTGCAGCAGGTGAGCTGGTATGCCGACTCGCTGGTGGATTTTAACGGCAGTACCTATCTGGATGTGGACTACGATACTGGCGACAGTCTCTTCCACAAGCTCTTCTTCGAGGGGCGGCTGTTTGATCAGCGGGTAGCCCTCAGCTACCTGAGCAATCGGGCAGAGGAGCGGCTGGTGGAGGCGATCGACGCCAGTGGTGTGCCGCAGCCGCTGAAGCGTTTCAGTGGCGAGACCTCTAGCTACCTGGTCGGCAGCATCGATTTCGAGGGGGTGCTGGATGAGAGTGAGTCGCTGCGGGTGATCTATGAGCAGGGCCACCTCAGGGGACTGGCTGAGGTGAGGCTCAACAATGCCCGGCTCTACCAGCCCTTCGATAATCAGTACCGCCGCTATGCGCTGCAGGCGATGGGTGAGCGTGGCAAATACTGGGGTGGAGATCTGCAGCAGTACCGCATGCCCTCGGCGGTCGGTTTCAGTGACAGCAGCAAGCAGCTGGTCTATGCCGGCTTCGACCCAGAGGTGGCTCTGGACACCCTGATGTTCTACCTTGGCCGTGACGAGATGGCCTATGCCAAGCGCTACCAGACCACCATTGCCCGTCCCTACTGGTCGTGGATGGCCGCCGTGGGCCTGGGCCGCCCCCGCCTCTCCAGTGTGGTTGAGCGCGATGCCCTGGCGGCCACCGGTGCCAGCCGTATCGAGAGTTTCCCGATCTACATCGCCCTTGGCGGTGAGCTGGAACTGGGCTATCTCTGGCAACGGCGCGCCCGTGACCTGCAGGGGCTGGGCTACGCGCTTAACCTCGGTTACCGTGGACGCCTCAACTGGCTCATCGCCGGACAGGACAAGGATGATAACCCGGCCCCGGGTACCCTGGTTCTGGAGATGGAACGGCGTGATATCATGCATGGCCCCTTTATTCAGGCCAGTATCATTTACTGAGCCAATAAAAACAGAAGAATCAAAGCGTTATGACGACGAGCTATACCGCAGACGCCATCGAGGTGCTCTCCGGCCTGGAGCCGGTACGCAAGCGCCCCGGTATGTACACCCAGACCGAGCGTCCCAACCACCTGGCCCAGGAGGTGATCGACAACTCGGTGGACGAGGCCATCGCCGGTCACTGCAAGAGCATTGAGGTGACCCTCAATAAGGACCAGTCGCTGGAGGTGAAGGACGACGGTCGCGGCATGCCGGTGGATATCCACCCCAAGGAGGGGATCCCCGGGGTCGAGGTAATCCTCACCAAGCTGCATGCCGGCGGCAAGTTCTCCAACAAGAACTACCAGTTCTCTGGCGGCCTGCACGGTGTCGGCGTCTCGGTGGTTAATGCCCTCTCCAAGCGTCTGGACGTGTGGGTGCGCCGCGATGGCAAGGAGTACAACATCGCCTTCGAGGATGGCCACAAGGTCTCCGACCTGCAGCAGGTCGGCGAGGTGGGCAAGCGTAACATCGGCACCACCGTGAAGTTCTGGCCCGATCCGCAGTTCTTCGACTCCGCCAAGTTCTCGGTGCCGCGCCTCAAGCACAACCTGCGCGCCAAGGCGGTGCTCTGTCCCGGCCTACGCATCAAGTTCAATGACCAGGTGAACGGCGAGCAGTATGAGTGGTACTACGAGGATGGTCTCAATGACTACCTGCTCGATGAGCTGCAGGGCGCTGAGCTGCTGCCCGAGGAGCCCTTCCTCGGCAGCTTCGCCGCCTCTACCGAGGCGGCCGACTGGGCCGTGGTGTGGCTGCCCGAGGGCGGCGCCGAGGCGGTCGCCGAGAGCTACGTCAATCTGGTGCCCACCGCCCAGGGCGGCACCCACGTCAATGGTCTGCGCAGCGGCCTGACTGAGGCGATGCGTGAGTTCTGCGAGTTCCGCAACCTGTTGCCGCGCGGGGTCAAGCTGGCCCCGGATGATGTCTGGGACAAGGTCAGCTATATCCTCTCGGTGAAACTGGAGGACCCGCAGTTCTCCGGCCAGACCAAGGAGCGGCTCTCCTCGCGCGAGTGCGCACCCTTCGTTTCCGGGGTGGTCAAGGACGCCTTCTCCCTGTGGCTCAACCAGCACCACGACCTGGGTGAGCGCCTGGCCGAGCTGGCCATCAGCAACGCCCAGTCGCGCCTGCGCGCCGGCAAGAAGGTGGCGCGTAAAAAGGTGACCCAGGGCCCGGCCCTGCCCGGCAAGCTGGCCGACTGCTCCAGCTCCGACCCCATGCGTGGCGAGCTCTTCCTGGTGGAGGGTGACTCGGCCGGCGGTTCCGCCAAGCAGGCCCGTGACCGCGAGTTCCAGGCCATCATGCCGTTGCGCGGCAAGATCCTGAACACCTGGGAGGTGGACCCGCAGCAGGTGCTGGCCTCGCAGGAGGTGCACGACATCGCCGTGGCTATCGGCGTTGACCCCGGCTCCGATAAGCTCGATGGCCTGCGCTACGGCAAGATCTGCATCCTCGCCGACGCCGACTCCGACGGTTTGCACATCGCCACCCTGCTGTGCGCCCTGTTCGTGCGCCACTTCCGTCCGCTGGTGGCCGCCGGCCATGTCTACATGGCGATGCCGCCGCTCTATCGTATCGATGTCGGCAAGGAGACCTTCTACGCACTGGACGATGCCGAGCGCCAGGGGGTGCTGGCGCGCATCGAGGCGGAGAAGCTGCGCGGCAAGGTCAACATTCAGCGCTTCAAGGGTCTGGGCGAGATGAATCCCAAGCAGCTGCGCGAGACCACTCTGGCTCCGGACACCCGTCGTCTGGTGCAACTGGTGATCGAGCCGGGCGATGACACCAACCAGATGATGGACATGTTGCTGGCCAAGAAGCGCGCCTCGGATCGCAAGGCGTGGCTTGAGGCCAAGGGCGATATGGCGGAGGTGTGATGTGAGTAACAAGGCCCTTTTACTGGTTGCCCATGGTAGTCGCCGCAGCAGTTCCAACGACGAGGTGCGGGCGGTGGCCAAACGCCTGGCCGAGCAGGATGGCGGCGAGTACCAGCAGGTGCGCGCCGCCTTCCTGGAGCTAGCCGAGCCATTGATCCCGCAAGGTATCGAGCAGTGTATTGCCGAGGGTGCCGAGGAGGTGGTGGTGCTGCCTTATTTTCTCTCAGCCGGGCGCCACGTGGTGGAGGATATCCCTGCCGAGGCGGCCAAGGCCGAGGTGGGCACGGCTCGGGTACGCATTGCCCCCTACCTGGGTTCGGCCGAGGGGCTGGAGGGTGTGCTGCTGTCACTGGCGGCAGAGTAGTGGCACAACAGGGAGCGTGATGATGGGAAGGAAGAGGATCTTTATTAGCGATATCCATATGGGTACCGAGGAGGGGGTGAGCGGTAAGCCGGGCAAACACCCCTATGCCTGGCTGCGTGAGCCCAATATCAGCCGCCTAGCCACCTTTCTGCGACAGCTGATGGATGATTCGCAGGTGGCCGAGCTGTTCATCTTGGGTGACCTCTTCGATGACTGGATCATCCCCGCCTCCAACCGCCCGGCCGACGCTATCTATGAGGCCATCTTTTCGGCCGAGGCCAACCGCGGGATTATCGATGCGCTCACGGCGATCGATGCGGGTAACCAAATCACCCTGCACTACGTGCCGGGCAATCACGACATGACCCTTACCGAGGCCTTCCTCAAGGAAAAGTTCCCCAATATTCTCTGGCACGGCGACAGCCACGAGGGCGGCATGGGCCTGTTTCGTGACGAGGCCGGGTCGCTGGTGGCCGAGCACGGTCACCGTTACACCCTGTTCAACTGTCCCGATACCTGGACTGAACGCGGTAGCGGTTTCCCCCAGGAACTGCCCTATGGCTACTACGTCAGTCGCACGGTGGCGGAGAAGCTACAAAACAGCGGAGAGAACGAGGACTATCTGGATATTCTGGTTCGGGGGGTTAAGTCCCTGGGCCATGGCGAGCCGCTGATGGAGTCCATACTCGATGGCGTGGCCGGTGATGTCGGCATGAATGATGCCAGCCATATACTTCTTGCCGACGGCAGTGAGGTGAGCATTGCCCAGGCCAAGGATCGCTATCGCTACCTCTACTACAACTGGGATGACCATGCGCCGGCGCGAGGGCGTATCGGTTCCGGCTCGGCGCTGGCTGGAGAGCTGGATAGGCTGGGCGACACCGCGCGCAAGGTGTACCACGAAGGTAATCCGCAGGCGCAGGCCAAGATCGCGATTTTTGGTCACACCCATATCCACTGTATGGAGACCAGGCCCAGCGAGCTGGAGGAGGAGTTCTTCTTCCATGAGCCGTTTGATTTCATTTACGCCAATAGCGGTACCTGGGTGAATAACAAGGATAACTACTCCACCTATGTGGAGACCGAAATCGATGAAGCCAAGCAGCGTCACCATGTACGTTTGTGCAAGTATGACGGCAGCCAGAGTAGCGTGCTGGATGAAGGTTTCGTCGCCCTTTAATTTCGATTGAATGAGCCTATGAGCGACACCACCGAAATGAACTACGAAGGGGTTGAGCAGCAGCCCCTCAAGACCTTTACCGAAAAGGCGTATCTGGACTACTCCATGTACGTCATCATGGACCGGGCCCTGCCGAATATCGGTGACGGGCTCAAGCCGGTGCAGCGGCGTATCGTCTATGCCATGAGCGAGCTGGGGTTGAAGGCGGGCTCCAAGTACAAGAAGTCGGCGCGTACCGTCGGTGACGTGCTTGGTAAGTTCCACCCTCACGGCGACTCGGCCTGTTACGAGGCGATGGTGCTGATGGCCCAGCCCTTCTCCTACCGCTACCCACTGGTGGATGGGCAGGGCAACTGGGGCGCACCCGACGATCCCAAGTCTTTCGCCGCCATGCGTTACACGGAATCACGTCTGGCCAAGTTCTCCGAGCTGCTGCTCAGCGAGGTGGGGCAGGGTACGGTGGACTGGGTACCCAACTTCGATGGCACGCTGGATGAGCCCTCGGTGCTGCCAGCGCGAGTGCCCAACGTGCTGCTCAACGGCACTACCGGCATCGCCGTGGGCATGGCCACCGATATCCCGCCGCACAACCTGCGCGAGGTGGTGGCTGCCTGTGTTCGCCTGCTGGAGAACTCGCGTACCTCGGTGGAGGAACTGTGCGAGCTGCTGCCGGGGCCTGACTTTCCGACCGATGCCGAGATCATCAGCCCACGGGCTGATTTGCGAAAGATCTATGAAACCGGCAACGGTTCGGTGCGCATGCGCGCCAAGTGGGAGCGTGAAGACGGAGCGGTGATTATCACCGCACTGCCACACCAGACCTCCGGTGCCAAGGTGCTAGAGCAGATCGCCAGTCAGATGCAGGCCAAGAAGCTGCCCATGGTCGAGGACCTGCGTGATGAGTCGGATCATGAAAACCCGACCCGCCTGGTGGTGGTGCCGCGCTCCAACCGCGTGGATCTGGATCAGCTGATGAACCACCTCTTCGCCACCACCGACCTGGAGCGTACCTACCGGGTCAACATGAATGTCATCGGCACCGATGGGCGTCCGCAGGTGAAGAACCTCAAGCTGATGCTCAGCGAGTGGCTGACCTTCCGCAAGGCCACCGTGCGCCGCCGACTTGAGCATCGCCTGGAGAAGGTGAACAAGCGCCTGCACCTGTTGGACGGCCTGTTGATCGCCTTCCTCAATATCGATGAGGTGATCCACATCATCCGCACCGAGGACGAGCCCAAGGCGGAGCTGATGAAACGCTTTGAGCTCTCCGAGGTGCAGGCCGACTTTATCCTCGATACCAAGCTGCGCCAGCTGGCCCGCCTGGAGGAGATGAAGATTCGCGGTGAGCAGGACGAGCTGGCCAAGGAGCGCGAACAGCTGGAGAAGGTGCTCGGTTCCGAGAATCGCCTCAAGACCCTGGTGAAGAAGGAGCTGATCGCCGATGCCGAAGAGTACGGCGATGCGCGCCGCTCGCCGATCGTCGAGCGCTCCGCTGCCCAGGCTCTGGATGAGACCGCGCTCATTAGCGCCGAGGCGATCACCGTGGTGCTCTCGGAGAAGGGCTGGATACGTGCCGCCAAGGGCCACGATATCGATCCGACCTCGCTTAGCTACAAGGCTGGCGATGGTTTCAAGGCGGCGGCACGGGGCAAGAGCAACCAGCTGGTCAGTTTCCTTGACTCCACAGGTCGTGCCTACTCGCTGCAGGCCCACACCCTGCCCTCGGCGCGAGGGCAGGGTGAGCCGCTTTCCGGTCGGGTCAATCCCATCGCCGGGGCGAGCTTCGAGAGTGCGTTGATGGGGGCTGATTCCGAACTGCTGCTGCTGGCCTCGGATGCCGGCTATGGTTTCGTTGCCAGCATGGCCGACCTGCAGTCACGCAATAAGGCCGGTAAGGCGGTGCTCAAGCTGCCTGCCGGGGCGCGAGTGCTGAATCCGGCCACGGTCGGGGACTACGACAAGGACCTGATCGCTGCGGTCAGTAACGATGGCCGGCTGCTGGTCTTCGCACTCGCCGATCTGCCGCAAATGTCGCGCGGCAAGGGTAACAAGATTATCGGTATCAACTCCGCCAAGTTCGCCCTGCGTGAGGAGTTCATGGTTGGTGCGGCAGTACTTGCCGAGGGGAGCTCACTGACCCTCTATGCGGGCAAGCGACATATCACCCTCAAGCCCGCTGATCTTGAACACTATCGGGGTGAGCGTGGGCGCCGAGGCAACAAGCTGCCGCGCGGCTTCCAGCGGGTGGATAAGATGGAGGTGGGGGAGGGCTAAACAGGCCCGCCAGGGCCTAGCCGCCCTGGCGCTCGCGCAGCCTGCGCAGGTTATCAAGTACGCGCTCGACCCGTTCCAGGTTCTCGAGCGCTTCCTTGTTATTCGGGTCCAGCCGGATCACGGCGCTCCAGTGCGAGTGCGCCGTCTCGAACTGGCTGAGGCTGTAGGCATCGGAGCCGGCCTTGAGGTTGGATTCGATGCTCTTGCGCACCGCGGCCTCAAGCCGACGCTCTTCATCGCGGAGGCTGGCGTCGTTGGGACGTTCCTTCTTCAGTTCGGCCAGTACGGCACGTGCCTCGTTGTAGCGCTTGGCATTGAAGTGCCGCTGGTAACTCTCGGTGAGTTCACGCTCCTTGCGCTGCTCTGCATCACGTGCGGCCTGGCGTTGGCGCTTGCGTGCAGCATGATAGTCTTCCAGCGATTTGAGCGCCTTGCGGTTCTCCTCACTGTCGTTCAGCTTGAGCGCTAGAGGCAGGTATTCGCCGGCCAGGCGGGTGTCGCCCGCCTCCAGTGCCGCCAGCCCCTTGTCGACCAGCGTGGAGGCCAGCTCCATGGCTCGCTCCTCCATCCGCTGCAGTTCGTAGGCGACATCGTCGTCATTGGGCAGGATATCGACGATGCTGCGTTTGACCGGCAGCGCCGCGTTCAGCCAGCGGGCCTCGTGCAGCAGCAGCTTGAGGTTCTGTTTATCCACCGCTGCCTGCTGGCGCTTGTGCAGGTCGGCGAGGCCGTCGCGCAGGGCAGCGCTATCGGAGAGTTGATCGATGGCATCATCATAGAGGGCCAGGGCCTCGGCCCACTTGCCAGCATCGCTGAGCTTGATCGCCCGGCGGATGACCTCCTGCTCATACTCGGCCGCCAGCTTCTCGACCTCCTTGCGTCGCTCGGCCAGCTGCGGGTAGTCGGGGTGCTTGGGATCCACCTGGATCAGGGCGTTGATAGCCTTGTCATACTCCTTTTCCGCCACCCAGATATCGACCTGAGGGCCAAGCTCATCGGTCTCCACGGGCAAGATGACGCAACCGCTCATGCTCAGTGCGGCGCTAAGGGGCAGGAGCAGCTTCCTGCTCAGGCTTCGACTCATTATTCCTCCGGTTCCAGGTTTCTCATAATCTCGTCGATGCGGGCGATCACCTCACGACGAAACACATCGTCAATATCCAGCACCCTGTAGGTGGCGACCGGCTCCTTCTTGCCTCGCACCTGCATGTTGTCGTGGTGCTCGGAGCGGATGCGGCCCTCAACACCGCTGAAGTTGCCCATCATCTCGCTGAAGATCACCTCGCCGGGGCCGCCGGCATGCGAGAGGCGCGAGGCGATATTAACGGTATCGCCCACCACGGTGTATTCCATGCGATCGGCCGAACCCATATTGCCCGCCAGCACATCGCCGGCGTTGGCGCCGATGCGGAACTCTACCGGGTGCTTGCCGAGGCGTACGCGACGTTCATTCATTCGCTCAACCAGGCGCAGGATCATCCACGAGCAGGCCAGTGCACGGAAGGCGTGGTCCGGGTAGTGCTCCGGCACGCCGAAGACAATCATAGCGCAATCGCCCATGTATTTATCGATATGTCCGCCACAGAAATGCACGGCATAGGCGATTTGTGTGAAGTATTCGTTGAGCAGGCCGCTCACCTCCTGCGGGCTGAGGTTCTCGGACATGCTGGTGAAGCCGACGATATCGGCGAACAGCACGCTGGCCTCCATGTGCTGGCCGCCCAGTTCCACCTTCTCCATGTGGTTGAGGTCCTTGATCGCCTGCTGTGCCACCTGCGGTGACACGTAGCGTGAGAACACCTCCTCCACCTGTTCCTTGCGCAGCAGACCCTCGCCCATCACCTTGAGCGACTGCATCAGCACCCCGAGTTCGTCATTGCGGCGGTCGGTCACGCGCAGATGGTATTCGCCCCTGGCGATGGCGTGGCTGGCCTCCATCAGGTCGCTAATGGGGCGGGTGATACGGCTGCCCAGACGGAGCGAGAGGAAGGTGGTGAGTATCAGCATCAGGATAATGGTGGCGGTCACCGCGGCAACGGTATCCTCCTGCGCCTCGTTCAGGTGTTCGCGGTTGAAGCTGAGCAGGGCGTAGCCGACGGTCAGTTCATCGCCCTGGCCACCGGCATCCTTCAGGCGGATGGGGGCGAGGAAGGAGAGCAGCGGTAGGGCCGGGCGCTTGCTGGAGTGCTGCAGCCATTCAAGGGTGTCATGGCGCAGGCGAGGTTTGCCGATGCCGCTGTCAGCAAGCAGGCCGGGGGGAGGGACGGCACCGGCAGAGGCCACGCGCTCGCCCTCGAAGGCGTAGATGGCGGCCCCGAGGATCTCGTGCTGGTTGTTGAGGTTATTGACGATCAGCTCCAGGCCGAGAGTATCCTCGGCCAGCAGTGGCTCCTTGGCCGATTCGGCGACCTGCAGCACCACGGTGCGGCCGAAGCTAACCATCTGCTCCTGCAGCATGCGCGATTGGTTAGTGCCGATAAGGATGCCAAGAACGATCATGCCGCCCGCGATCAACAGGCTGAAGAGCAGAGCCAGCTTGAGGGCAATGGGAATATGGCGCTCCGCCTGGCGTTTGCGGAAGGCCCTGAAACCGGCGCGCAAGGCTGCCCTGCGCGCAGCGAGCAGGCGCAACCAGACGCGCCCTTGTTGCCGCAGGCGCGTGTATGTCTCCTTGATTCTCGACATCGGCCTTAAGAGTTATCTATCCCCGTTACTTATGGGCATCATAGCATGCCCTCTGCGCCCCTTAAACTATCTGAATATTCAATAGGTTAAGATTTTCTTAAGCTTGCCGGCAGAGGTGCGATGGAGTGCCCTGGAGCGCACCTGCGCTTGAAATGGTGAGCGTATGCCCCTATAAACGCAACTAATCCATGATCTGGAGTTCAAAGGCCCCAATGAAGCGTATCGCCCTATTTCTGTTGACCAACCTTGCGGTGTTGCTGGTGTTGAGTATTACCGCCCGCATTCTCGGTGTGGATCGCTTTCTCACGGCCAACGGCCTCAACATGGGCGCCCTGCTGGGCTTTGCCGCGGTGTTCGGCTTTGGTGGCGCCTTCATCTCCCTGGCCATGTCCAAGGCGCTGGCTAAGATGTCGGTCGGCGCCCAGGTGATCGAACAGCCGCGCAACGCCACCGAACAGTGGCTGCTGGAGACGGTGCGTCGCCAGGCCGAAGCGGCCGGTATCGGCATGCCGGAGGTGGCGATCTACAATGCCCCGGAGATGAATGCCTTTGCTACCGGCATGAGCCGTAATAACGCCCTGGTGGCGGTGAGTACAGGCCTGTTGAGCCAGATGCATGCCGATGAGGTGGAGGCGGTGCTGGCCCATGAGGTGAGCCATGTGGCCAACGGCGATATGGTGACCCTGACCCTGATCCAGGGGGTGGTCAACACTTTCGTGATCTTCCTCTCGCGCATCATCGGCTATCTGGTGGACAGCTTTCTGCGCAAGGGCGAGCAGCAGTCCCATGGCCCGGGCATCGGTTACTGGGTGAGCTCCATCGTCGCTGAGATCGTGCTTGGTATCCTCGCTACCACTATCGTTATGTGGTTCTCGCGCCGTCGTGAGTTTCATGCCGATGCCGGCGGCGCGGCACTGGCGGGGCGGGAGAAGATGATTGCTGCACTGGCCCGCCTGCAACAGGCACATAGCCCCTCACAACTGCCCGAGCAGATGGCCGCCTTCGGTATCAATGGGGGAACGGTGGCGCGCATGTTCATGAGTCATCCCCCGCTGGAGGAGCGCATCGCCGCACTACGCGCGGCGGGGCAATAAAAAAAGCCGGGGTAACCCGGCTTTTTTTATTGCTGATTACTCGCCCCCAAACTCGTAGTTAAGACCACTGTCGGGTGCCTGCAGGAAGTTGCCCTGAATGTAGTCCACGCCACTGGAGTAGAGCTGGGCTAGGGTGTCGGCGTCCTCCACATATTCGGCGATGATCAGTTTGCCGATGTCCTGAGCCTGGCTGGTGATCTGCTGGACCCGAGCACGGGCATCCGGGCTATCCTTGAGCGCGCCGATGAGGGTACCGCTGACCTTCAGGAACTCTGCATCGAAGTGATTGAGCAGGTTGGCATAGTTATCGGCACGTCCGAAGTGGTCGATGGCCATGCGGATGTGCAACTGCTTGAGCCCGGCGGAGAGGATCTTTAGCGCCTTGAGGTTGCTGCTGGCGACCGCCTCATCCACCTCAAGGGTCAGGGTGTTGGCCTCCAGCTTGGAGGCGTTGAGCAGGTCACGCAGCCAGGGCAGTAGCCGCGCATCCCTGAGCGATTCTGCTGAGAGCTTGACGAAGAAGTTGATCCGTTTGCCCCCGCGATGGCGTTCGGCAGCGGTCTTGACCGCGTGCACCAGAACCCAGCGGTCAACAGCGGTCATCAGTCCGCTCTTGGCGGCGGCAGGCATGAACTCACTCGGGGGGATGACCTCACCGTCATCATTGAGCATGCGCAGCAACACCTCGTAGTTCTCGCTATCGTCCCCCTTGAGGCTGACGATGGGTTGGTAGAGGAGTCGGAACTGGTTCTGGCGTAGCGCATGTTTGACCTTTTGCGCCCATACGGCGATACGTTCCTGCTCGGCCATCTCCTCCGCTGCCGGGTTGTAGACGCAGGCACGGTTACCGCCCTCGTCGGCCGCACGGCGGTGGGCGCGGTCGGCGCGCTGCAGCACCTCCTGTGGCTCCTTGATGCCCTCGTTGTAGAGGCCGATACCGATGCTGCAGGTGGTGGTAATGGTCTGGCCGCTGATGTCGTAGATGTACTCCTCCACCGCCTTGAGAACCTTCTGCGCACGTGCTTCGGCTTGCTCTACCTCGAGATCATGGAGAATGATGGTGAAGACGTGCCCCTCCAGGCGGGCGACGAAGTCGCGCTCGTCCTCAAGCTGGTTGTCGAGGACATTGGCAAAGTCGGTGAGAAAGAGATCGGCAGCACCGATCCCCATGTCATCACGCAGCTGCTTGTATTTATCGGAGGCAATATAGAGCACCGCGCCCTGCTCACCAGAGCGTCCGCAGAGCTGGCCCAGTACCTGCAGGAAGTACTGGCGATTGTAGACGCCGGTCAACAGATCCTGTTTGCTGAGGCTGTCGAGCTTCTCCTCCAGCTCTTTGCTGACACTCTGATCGCGAATGATGATCTGGGTGCACTGTTCGCCGTCGTAGTTAGCCGGTGAGAACTCCATGGTCAGGTTGAAGTTGCTGGTGTCGGCACGCAGGCCGTGCACCGCCAGGGTATTCTCCTCGGTCTTGCCCTTGGCGTAGTCGCGCAGGAATTTCTTGAAGCTGTCATGGTCATCGACGGTGACCATGTTCATCAGCGGCATGCCCTCGATCTCAGCGAGGTCGGAGTAGCCGAACATCTGCAGATAGGATTCGTTGGCGTAGATGTGCATGCCCTCATGCACGTAGGCGATGGAGTCGCGTGAACTGTCGACCAGGGTCTGGGCGCGGGCATTGGCCTGATCCAGCTGCAGTTCGCACTCGCGCTGGCGGCGGCGGTTCTGGACGCTGTCCATCTCACGCAGGATGGCATGCACTAGGCGTTTGCTCTGGTTGAGGTCGATGACATCACGGGCACCGGCCTGCAGGGCCTCCAGGGCCATCGACTCCTTGCCGCCATCGTCAATGACCAGTAGCGGCAGGTCGTCGCCCATCTCCATCTGCTTGATCACGGTAATGGCGTCTATGGCGCTGAAGAAGGGGATCTCCAGCTTGCTCAGGACCATGTCCCACTGGTGGGTTTTAAGCGCCTCGCGCAGGTCCTCGTCATCCTCGGCTCGGTCGGCACGCACTGCGTGCCCGGCATTGCGCAGGATGTTGGATACGGTCTCGGCGTCATTGGACGAGTCGTCGATAACGATGAGACGGATGACCTCTTCTTTTTTCACTGTAACCTCGTATAGTCCGCAGCGCCTCTTTTCGACACTGTCTGTTATTATCTTGTTGCTTTAATTAGAGTTCTTTCCAGAGAGCATCGAAATCGTCATGCATCAGGGGCTTGTTGCTGGCACTTACGCTGCTCGCCTCTTTTTTGTGTTTAACCGTAAAGTGGAACTGGTTGAACAGGCCGCTCTCCTGCTTGAGCTGACCGAGAATAATATCGGTTGTATGTCCCGAGTTGTGCAGGCTCACCTCGTCGCCGTGTTCGAACAGCAGGGTGGGGGTCACAATGGATGCCCGCTGTTTGATCAGCTCAAGCTCCGGCAGCAGTAGCCCGCGCTGCGGCTCTCCGGGATGTTTGGGGCTGGTCATCTCCACCGGCAGGGCGCTGGGAGAGAGGATCTGTACCCCCAGCTCCAGGCCCTTGCGCTGTTCTGACTGGCGTATCCAGCGTACCGCGCCCACCGCCCAGCTCAGTGGGTCGCTGGTGTTGGTGTGCAGGCCCAGCAGCTCTCCCACCTGTACCTGGGAGTCGGGCTTGTCCTCCAGGCCCAGGCGATAGCCACCGGCGCTTTCATTGTGGACCAGCCAGTGCTGGCTGGAGTAGGTCGGTGGTGGAGTGTTTTCCTCGGCTTCGCGTTGCTCCTTCATGCTGGGCAACTCCTGATCGAAGATCTTGCCCCAGATATCGGCGGCACGGGAGTTGAGCATGGGCACCGACTTACTCTCGAAGTGAGAGCGGTGTGCGCTGACGCTGGCCTTGCCATAGGCGGCGGCCAGGGCCTGGTGCAGGGAGCTGATGCCGATCACCACCTCGATCGTTCCCTGCCGCTCGCTACGGTTGAAGTCCCTTTTGGGCGCGACCCCCCAGGCGAGGATCAGGCGATGCAGCAGGTCATTGCTCAGGCCGTGCTCGGGTTTGACCTTGTGCTCCACCAGGTAGTGCAACTCGTCACGTAGCAGGTGGGAGAGCTGGTGGGTCTCGACCATGCGGCAGGCGTCGCTGTCACAGTGGCGGTGATCGAAGGCATGGTAGTCGGGCTCGGAGTCGCTATCCATGTGCACCACGAACAGTGCCGCTTCCGCCTTCGGGTGGTTGAAGGGAATGATGTCGGTATGTGCCGCCCAGCGTCCCAGGGCATGGTAGATGGCCTCTGCCTCGCCCTGGCGCAGGCGGTAGGGCGAGGCCAGCGCCAGCATCAGCATCTGCTTGTAGCCGCGAGCGATGCTCGACTCGGGCAGCTTGGCGTTCCAGCTGTCCTTGAGCGGGGTGGTGTGCAGCTTCAGTTGCTCGGCACAGAGATAGAGCAGGTGTAGTTCCCGCCAGCTGCCTGCCGGGTGGGGGGCATAGAGCTGGTAGTTGGTCAGCAGTGCCTGGCTGAGATAGCGGATGGCGCGGTGGATGCTGGTCATCAGCAGTTGCTTGTCACGCAACAGGACGTTGGTTGAGCGGGTCTCTTCGGCGATGAACTTGTAGCCCAGTGCCATCTCCATCAGCAGCGCCTGGGCCAGCTTGGCCACCTGGCGGGTCTTGTTCGGTAGCGGGAAGGAGACGCCGATAAAACGCTTGCCCAGCGCGCCCTCGACATAGGCGATGGGCTCGCGCAGCAGCTCCATGAAGTGGAAGCGGTCGGTGGGGGCGTGGCGCAGGCGGTTGACCTCATGCAGGGTCTGGTAGACCCGGCGCGCGGTCTCACCGACATCGCCGGTAGGCAGGGACTGCACCCACTCCTCGACCCGCTTGGGGCGGATGTCGAATGCTCCCTTGGCCGGCTTGCCTTGCTCGGGCAGTTGCAACCCGATCCGGCCCTTCCCTACGCCCATGATAAATTCCCGCAAGATTCGCTGATAACTAGTTGTTTTTATACAGTCCACGGCCCTTGTAGGCAAGCGTCCACAAGGGGTAGGGTTTTCGCTTTGGTGTCGACTAGGGGAGGAGTGGGCGTTTGCCCGCCTCACCGGGGAGCTCGCGTACCAGCCGCGGTAGCAGGTAGCCGGACAGGCGGGCATGCAGTTGATGGTAGAGGCCCCGGGCCCGGGCCTCATCCACCTCGAAGTGGGCTGCACCGCGAACCCGATCCAGCAGGTGCAGGTAGTAGGGCTGTACTCCGGCCTCAAACAGCCGCTCGCTCAGCTCGGACAGGGTGTCGGCATCGTCGTTCACCCCCTTGAGCAGCACGCTCTGGTTGAGCAGGCTTACCCCGGCAACTCGTAAGCGGGCCAGCGCCTCCAGTGCAGCCGGGCCCAGCTCCCGCGGGTGGTTGGCATGGATCACCAGCACCTTCTGCAGGCGCCCCTGTCCCAGCCAGCCAAGCAGTGCATCGTCGATGCGCTCGGGTAGCACCACCGGGAGTCGGCTGTGGATACGCAGGCGCTTGAGCTGGGGCAGGGCATCAAGGCGGGCGTTGAGCTCGCCCAGGCGGTTGTCGTCAAGCAGCAGCGGGTCGCCACCGCTGAGGATCAGCTCATCGATGGAGGCATCGCCCTGCAAATACTCCAGCACCGGGCGCCACTGTTCGCTGCAGGGGTTCTGCTCGGCGTAGGGGTAGTGGCGGCGGAAGCAGTAGCGGCAGTGCACGGCACAGGCGCCGGTAAGGGTGAGCAGGGCGCGGCCCTGGTACTTGTGTAGTAGCCCGGGGACGGCCTGGGCCTGGGTGTCGCCCACTGGATCATCGATAAAGTCGGGGGCCTCCAGCTGCTCCTCGCCCAGCGGCAGTACCTGTCGCAGCAGCGGGTCGGCCGGATTGCCCTTCTCCATTAGCGAGAGCAGCCCGCGCGGTACTCGCAGCGGGAAGTTGGCGGCCGCTGCGCGGGCGGGCTCCAGTAGTTCGCGCGGCAGCTCCAGCAGGGCCAGCAGTTCGGCCGGATCGCGCACGGCGCTGGCCAGGGCGTTTTTCCAGTCGGCGGTTCGCGGTATCATAGGCGTCTTTATGCGATCCCCGGCTGGGCAGTACCAATCCGGGCCATTCTCAGGAAACCAAAAGTTATGGCGAGCTATAGTACCAACGAATTCAAGCGCGGCCTCAAGATTATGCTCGACGGCGATCCCTACAACATCGTCGAGAACGAGTTCGTGAAGCCCGGTAAAGGCCAGGCCTTCAACCGCGTTAAGGTGAAGAACCTGAAGACCGGCCGGGTGATCGAGAAGACCTTCAAGTCGGGCGAGTCGGTGGAGGCCGCCGATGTCATGGACACCGACATGCAGTTCCTCTACACCGATGGTGAGGAGTGGCACTTCATGCAGCCCGACACCTTCGAGCAGGTGGCCGCCGACGCCAATGCCGTGGGTGATGAGAAATTCTGGTTGAAGGAGCAGGACACCTGCGTGGTGACTCTGTGGAATGGCAGCCCCATCAGCATCACCCCGCCCAACCACGTGGTCCTCACCGTGGCCCAGACCGATCCGGGCGTGCGTGGCGATACCGCCACCGGCGCGACCAAGCCCGCCACCCTGGAGACCGGTGCGGTGGTCCAGGTGCCGCTGTTCATCGAAGAGGGTGACCAGCTGCGCGTGGACACCCGCTCCGGCGAGTACATCTCCCGCGTCCGCGACTGAACCCATGAGCGCCTGGGGCCCCGCCGCCACCCTGGAGGCGGTGCGCCTGCGCGCTGAACTCAACCGGCGCCTGCGTGCCTTTTTTGAGGCGCGCGGCGTGCTGGAGGTGGAGACCCCCATCCTCTCTGCCGCTGCCATTCCCGATCCTGCGCTGGAGAGTCTCAGCTGCCGCTATACCGGACCCGGCCATGCCGACGGTCTCTCCCTCTACCTGCATACCTCACCCGAGTTCCCGATGAAGCGGCTGCTGGCCGCCGGTAGTGGGCCGATTTACCAGCTCTGCAAGGTGTTTCGCCAGGGCGAGGCGGGCTCCCGCCACAATCCCGAGTTCAGCATGCTGGAGTGGTACCGTCCCGGGTTCGGCATGAAGGCGTTGATGGCCGAGGTGGACGAGCTGGTGCGCGAGCTGCTGCGCGGCACGCTGGAGCCGGGGGAGACGGAGCTCCTGAGCTATGCCGCAGCCTTCCAGCGATACCTGGGGGTGGATCCCTTCGCGGCCTCCATCGACGAGTTGGCCGCCTGTGCCCGCACCGAGGGCATCAACGCTCCGCCGCTGGAGGGGCGTGACGAGTGGCTGGACCTGCTGCTGGTCGAGCGTATCGAGCCCGAGCTGGGGCGTGGACGGCTCACCTTCCTCTACGGCTATCCTGCCTCGCAGGCGGCGCTGGCACGCATCTCTCCGGAGGACCCGCGTCAGGCCGAGCGTTTCGAGCTCTACTGCGAGGGGCTGGAGCTAGCCAACGGCTTCCACGAGCTGACTGACGCTGCCGAGCAGCGCCGACGTTTCGAGGCGGAGAATGCTGAGCGGCAGGCACGGGGCATGGCCCCTGTGCCGCTGGATGAGCAGCTGCTGGCCGCGCTGGAGGTGGGGATGCCCGACTGTTCGGGGGTGGCGCTGGGGCTGGACCGGCTGCTGATGCTGGCCTGGGCGGGGGCGCAGGGAGAGGCGCACCCGGTCGCCATCGACCAGGTACTGGCCTTTCCCCTGGAGCGCGCCTAGCGGTTGCCGGTGCTGCTCTGCCACTCCATCAGGCAGGGCGGCTCACAGTAGTGGCCGATGTACTCCTTGCCCTCCGGGCTCGCGGCCACCGTATGCGGGATCTCCCGGTGGCAGGTGCCGCAGTCCAGGCGGCGCTCCTCTTCAGGGTGTTGATGCAGCTGTTCTCCGATCATGGCACACCTCCCGACAGGGTTTGTGGGCTTATGATCGAAATAGGGCTGCTGGGGGCAGTTTTCAATCCAGGGTAGCGATCCGCTGCCCCAGACGCAGTTTCATCCCCGGTGCCAGCGATTCCTCAAAGCTCAGCATGCCTCTGGGGAATACCAGGATCACGGTGGAGCCCATGTTGAAGCGGCCCATCTCCTCACCCTTGCTGAGTGCCGGTTCGCCGTCGTACTGCCAGCGTCGGACCACCCGTCCCGCCGGCGGGGTCACCTCGCCGGCCCATACCGTCTCGATGCTGCCGACGTTAATCGCCCCCACCTTGACCAGCGCCAGCGGGCGGCCATCGTCGCCAGTGTCGAAGATCGAGACGACTCGCTCGTTGCGGGCGAATAGCCGTGGGATAACACGGGTGGTGGCCGGGTTCACCGAGAACAGCCGCCCCGGCACGTGCACCATCTCCGTGAGCTTGCCCGCCAGCGGCATGTGGATGCGGTGGTAATCGCTGGGGGAGAGGTAGATGGTCATGAAGCTACCGCCCTCGAAGGGCTCGGCGCGCCCCTCCGAGCCGCCCAGCAGTTCCAGCAGCGAATAGTCGCGGCCCTTGGCCTGGAAGATACGGCCCTCCTCGATCGGCCCGAACTGGCTGATAGTGCCGTCCACCGGGCTGACCACCGCCTTCTCATCGGCATCCACCGGGCGGGCACCCTCCTTGAGGGCGCGGGTGAACAGCGCATTGAAGTGCTCGTAGCTCTCCACCCGGTCGATCACCGCCTCGTCCAGGTTGAGCTTGAACTGTTTGGCGAACCAGTGGCCGAAGGGGTTCTTCACCCAGGGAGCGCGGATGCGGGTAAAGCCCAGGGTCAGGCGTGAGATGAGGTGACCCGGTAGCAGGTACTGGGGCAGGGCCTTGAGGTAGTCGATGCCGCTGGGGCTCGGCTGGCTGTCTTTCATGCTGTACTTACTCGGAGTAGAAGTCGCGCAGGCGGCGGTAGTCCACCAGCATCTCATCGGGGCTGTGTGGCGGCTGGAACTGGGCGTAAAAGCGCCCCTTGGGGTCGACCAACAGTATCTGGGCGCTGTGGTTGACGATGTACTCATCACCCGAGGTGTCGCCATCGAAGAAGTAGATGGCCCCGGCCTTGCGCGCCAGGGCGTCGATCTGTTCGCGCTCACCGCTCAGGCCGATAAAGGCCTCGTTGAAGTAAGCCATGTACTGTTTCAGGTGCTCGGGCGTGTCGCGCTTGGGGTCTACCGAGACGAACACCACCTGGGTGCTGGCTCGCTCCTCCTCGTTCATCTTGGCGTAGAGGAAGCGCATATTGGTCAGCGCCGTCGGGCAGATATCGGGGCAGTGGGTGTAGCCGAAGAACATCAGGCTCCAGTGACCGTTAAGGCGTTCCGCGTCGAAGTCCGCGCCGTACTGGTCCACCAGGGTGAATTCACCGGCCGGGCGCGGTTCGGGGAAGAGCTTGCCCGCCAGCGCCTCGGGCGGCAGGGCTCCGGGCTGGCGGCTGATCCAGAGCACCAGCAGGACCAGCAGCAACAGGCCTGCGGCGATAAAGACACTGAGAATATTACGGTTCATGGGACGCATTATCGCATGCGTGCCGGGTGGGGCATAGGCCCGGACAGGGCACAATCGGGATTGCATTATCTCTTGCGGATGAGTAAGTTAGCGGTAAAAGTGAATAACAAATCTCAACTCCAAGGGGGGAGTCCCATGTCCAACGTCAGCTACCTTATTCCGAAAAAGGACCGCCCGCTCTGGATCCCCGAGGCCGAGGCCCTGGAGGTGGTCGGCGCGGAGATGAGCGAGATCCCGCTGCTGGGCTGGATCAGCGCCGGCAACCCGGTCGAGCTCAACGAAAACGACCAGTCCGTTGCTGTCCCCTCGCACATGGTTCGCCGTAACACCTACGCCCTTAAGGTGCGCGGCCACTCGATGATCGATGACAACATCCAGGATGGCGACATCGTCATTATCGAGAAGCGTGAAACCGCCGAAAACGGCCAGTCCGTGGTCGCCATGATCAACGGCGAGCAGGTCACCCTGAAGAAGTTCTATGTCGAGCGCGACGGCATTCGCCTTCAGCCGGCCAACCCCGAGATGGAGCCGATTATCCTCAAGAACGAGGATGTACAGATCCTGGGTATTGTCACCGGCGTGATCCGCCAGCCGGAGTAACTGTCCCGCAATGCGTTCGGGGCGTGGCTACGCCTCGATCGGCACCCCTTCCCGATTCCCCCAGTCCGACCACGAGCCCGGATAGCCCCTGACCGCGTAACCCAGGTAGTGCAGCACGAACCAGGTGTAGGCGGAGCGGTGGTGGGTCTGGCAGTAGGTGATCACCGCCTTGTCGCGGCCGATGCCGTTCTCCTCCAGCAGGGCGCGAATCTCCGCATCGCCCTTGAGTCGCAGGTTGCGCCCCTGGTCCATGAACTGGGTCCACTCGATGTTGACCGCGCCGGGGATGTGGCCGCCGTTCTCGGCGAAGCGTTTAATCCCCTGGTACTCCAGCTCCGAGCGCGCATCGAGCAGGGCGGTGTGCGGGTCATCGAGGTGGGCGAGGATGTAGTCGGCATCGGCCAGCGCCGGGTGGTTGTCGATGTAGTGGGCCTGGTAGTCGCTGGGGCTGGGGGCGTTGGGCTTGCGCTCCAGCGGGTGGCCGTCGTTGGCCCAGGTGTGCAGGCCGCCGTTGAGCAGGGCGTAGTTTGGGTGGCCTATGAGCTCCAGGGTCCAGAGCAGGCGTGCAGCCTTGCCGCCGCCCTCATCGTCATAGGCGATGACATAACTCTCCGGGGTGAGGCCGATGGCCGAGAGGGTCTCGCTCAGCGGGGTCTCGTCGGGGATCAGGCCCATCACCGGTTTCTGCATCTGCACCAGGGTGGCGTAGTCCAGGTGAATGGCGCCGGGTACGTGCAGGTCGGCGTAGGTCTGCTCGCGGCTGAGGTCGATAATCAGCAGACCCTCCTCGCCGAGCAGGTCCTCCAGGTGTTCCGCCTCGACTAGCAGCGGCAGGCGTTCATCGCTCATGGGTTCTCCTTATCCGTTACATGCCATTGAGGCTAGACCATCAGGGAGTGGCCGTACTCCTCCAGCTCATCGAGCAGGGCCTGGGCGCGGGGGTCGTCGTCGCGCTCGCCGCGCAGTCGCTCGATGGTCTCAAAGTAGTCATCCAGGGTGAGGGCACCGCCGCCATCAACCTCGGCGAGGCGCTGATAGCGGTACTCCTCCCACTGTTCGCGCTCATCTTCGCTGAGGCTCTCGGGCCAGTTGCGGGCGCGATAGCGAAAGAGCAGCTCAGGCAGGCGCTCATCGTCGAAGCGCCAGGTCAGCTCGGCCAGTTGTGCCGGGGTGGCCTCGCGTACCTCATCGCACTTGGCGCGGTCGGCGTCGCCCAGAAAGCCGTCGTAGAGGGCGGCATCCACATCACGGCTCTCCCCCGCGTAGGGGTTGTCGGCGAAGATGGCGCGTACCTTCTCGGCCAGTCCCGGGGAATCGGCCAGCAGGGCGTGGTGGCGCAGGCAGGCATCGATATCGATGTTGAGGCGTTCGGCGGCGGCTTCGTCCAGGGTCTTGGCCGGAGCGATCACCGGGCACTTGTTGATGTGCAGTTGCTTGAGCGGTACCGGCGCCACCCCCTCGGGCAGTTCGCTGCGGCGGGTGTAGAGCCGCTCGCGCAAAGCTTCGCTGCCCAGTTCAAGGAGCGGGGTGGGGTCGGCGCGCAGGTCGACAACGATAATGCTGTTGCGGTTGCTCGGATGCTGGGCCAGCGGCGCGATGACGGTCGTGCAGCCGTGCTCGCTGGTGTACATGCCGGAGGTGTGCAGCAGGGGTTTCATGCGCGCGATGTCGATCTGCTCAGTCACCTTGCGCTTGTCTCGCAGGGCGTAGAGGTAGTCGTAGAGTCGCGGCTTTTTCTCCTTGATCAGGCGGGCCACTGCGATGGTGGCGCGCACATCGACCAGGGCGTCGTGCGCGCCCTGCTGCTCGATGCCGTTGGCGGCGGTGAAGCGCTCCAGGCGGAAGCTGGGGCGGCCGTTCTCGTCACGCGGCCACTCGATGCCCTCGGGGCGCAGGTCATGACAGCAGCGCAGCATGTCGATGATGTCCCAGCGGGAGTTGCCCTCACGCCACTCGCGGGCGTAGGGGTCGTAGAAATTGCGGTAGAGGGTGTAGCGACTGAACTCGTCGTCGAAGCGCAGGGTGTTATAGCCCACCCCACAGGTGCCGGGACGGGAAAGTTCAGCGTGAACGCGGCGGATGAACTCCGCTTCGATCACTCCCTCGGAGAGCGCCCGCTGCGGACTGATGCCGGTGATCAGGCAGGCCTCTGGGTGAGGCAGCAGGTCGGGTGCGGGTTTGGCATAGAGATTAAGCGGTTCGCCGATCTCGTTCAGATCCTCGTCGGTACGAATACCGGCGAACTGCAGCGGCCGATCACGGCGCGGGTCGATGCCTGAGGTCTCATAGTCGTGCCAGTAGAGCGTGTTACTCATGCATCACCCCGCGCGGCGAGGCGATTAGTAGCCGATGTGCTGCTTGAAGGCACGCACGGAGAGGGCAAAGGTGTCGATGAACTCACGCACCGCACCGACGCTGGAGCCGCCCTCGAGGTCGAGATCGGACTCAATGCAGGGGTCGTTCTCATCATCGAGGTAGGCACGGCTGAAGCGCTTGCCCTTGTTCCACTCGTTCATCGCATGCACGCTGGAGGAGTGGCGGAAGCCGGAGTAGAGCTGCATGTTCTGACCGGAGTGGAACAGGATCACCTTGACGCCGGCCAGCTCAAAGCCGAAGTCGCCATCTTCCAGGTCGGTGTAATTACCATCGGTGTAGACGCTGACGATGGCCTCGACCTCGGCGTTGGAGAGGGACTTGACCACCTCGGCGGCTTGGCTGCTGCCGACCAGGGCGAGACCGAGGGCCAGGACGTAAACCAGCTTATTGATGTATTTCATTGTTTTTCCTCTTCTTCTGTAAGCGTGTGCTTGGTTTAATTATTCGCCGCGGGCCCGTCGCATGGCCTCTTCCATGGCACGTTCCATCTCTGCATCGGAGTCGCGGCGGCTGGCGCCGTTGGTGTAACCGATGTGGTCCTGGAAGGCCTTTACAGAGAGGGTGAAGGTATCGATGAACTCGCGCACCGCGCCGACGGTTGCACCGCCCTCCAGATCGAGATCGGACTCGATCACCGGGTCGTTCTCGTCATCAATGTAGGCACGGCTGAAACGGTGGCTCTGGTTCCATTCATTCATCGCCTCCTCGCTGGAGGGGTGGCGGAAGCCAGAGTAAAGCTGCATGTTGATGCCGGAGTGGAACAGGACCACCTTGGCCCCGGCCAGTTCGAAGCCGAAGTCGCCGTCCTCCAGATCGCGGTAGTTACCATTGGTATAGACCGAGACGATGGTCTCGACCTCTTCGTTGGTAAGGGATTCGACCACATTATCCGCCTGGGCTGCACCGAGCAGGCCGAAGGCGAGCAGCAGGGTCATGAGTGCGTGTTTGGCGATCTTTACGGACATCTTCCTCTCCATGTTTTTTTTGTGCTTAGGACAGTGACAGTGTAACCCCTTACGAAGTTCACTTCATCGTGCGGGCTCAGAGCTTGGGCTGATGCGCAGCCCATCGAGCAGGGCCTGCATGTCGCGGCGCATCACCGGGTATTCGCGGCTGGGGCTGACGGTCAGTAGCTGCAGACTTCCCTCGGTACCGGCCCAGTAGTAGTTGTAATAGTTGAGGGCCATGCCATCTTTCTCCCCCTCGAAGCGCAGCACGGCAACCCTGATGCGGCCGAGCCGGCGGTCTGCCTCGTAGGTGAGCCGGAAGTTGGCAAGTGTGCTGCGCGCATTGCTGACAGCCTGTCGTTT
>JBFFRO010000001.1:0-26908 GCA_041572995.1 Thiohalomonadaceae bacterium | reverse complement strand
CGAGCCCGGCTCCATGCTCGCCACCTGCGCGGCGGAGACCAGGTGCGGGGCCCTGGCGCCGGGGATCAGCACCGCGCCGATCAGCAGGTCGGCCGAGCGTACCGCCTCGTCGATGGCCTGGGCGTAGGGGTAGAGCGCGGTGACATTGGCCCCCAGGCCACGCAATGCGCTCAGCCTGTCGCGGATGCGGTCGAAGACCGTCACCCGGGCGCCCATGGCTGCGGCCATGGCAGCGGCGTTGCCGCCCACCGTGCCACCACCGATGATCACCACGTGGCCGCGCTCGGCCGCCGGCAGGCCGCCAAGGAGCAAGCCCTTGCCGCCGGCCGGGCGCTGCAGCAGGCGGGTGCCGTTGTGCACGGCGATGCGCCCGGCGATATCCGACATCGGCGCCAGCAGCGGCAGCGCGTGCCCCTCGGCGACGGTCTCGAAGGCCACGGCGGTGAGGCCGATATCCAGCAGCGCACGGGCCACCACCGGCTCGGCGGCCAGGTGCAGGTAGCAGAAGAGGCAATGCTCGGCGCGCAGGCGCTTAAACTCCTGCGGCTGCGGCTCCTTCACCTTAATGATGAGCTGCGCCTCGCCGTAGAGGACATCGGCATCGGCGACCACCTCCACCCCCAGGGCGGCATAGGCCTCATCGGGGTAACCGCTGGCCTCTCCTGCGCCCTGCTCGACCAGCACCTGGTGACCGGCATGAACCAGTTCAGCCGCCGCCTCGGGCACCAGACCGACCCGTCCTTCCAGGGTCTTCACCTCACGCGGAATACCGATACGCATTACGCTTTACCCTCCCGGCTCCATTCCGTAGTATTAGCGTCTACTTAAGCATTCGCTAAGCCGCTGTAGCTTTAATTGCGGCGCCTGTTTCAGGCCCACAATGCAAATCAGAAAAATCGACTCGGAGTCTATCACCATGAGCGAAGCCAAGCACTGCCGCCTCCTGATCCTCGGTTCCGGCCCGGCCGGCTACACCGCCGCCGTCTACGCCGCCCGCGCCAACCTCAACCCGGTCATCATCACCGGCATGCAGCAGGGCGGCCAGCTCACCACCACCACCGAGGTCGACAACTGGCCCGGCGGTACCGAGGGCCTCAGCGGCCCGCAGCTGATGCAGGAGATGCAGGCCCACGCCGAGCGCTTTAACACCGAGATCATCTTCGACCACATCCACACTGCCGACCTCTCCAGCCGCCCCTTCACCCTCACCGGTGATGCCGGCAGCTACACCTGTGATGCGCTGATCATCGCCACCGGCGCCTCGGCCATGTACCTGGGCCTGGATTCCGAGGAGGCCTTCAAGGGCCGCGGCGTCTCCGGCTGTGCCACCTGCGACGGCTTCTTCTACCGTGGCCAGAAGGTGGGCGTGGTCGGCGGCGGCAACACCGCTGTTGAGGAGGCCCTCTACCTCTCCAACATCGCCTCCGAGGTGACCCTCATTCACCGCCGCGACACCTTCCGCGCCGAAAAGATCCTGGTCGACCAGCTGATGGAGAAGGTGGAGAACGGCAACATCAACCTGGCCACCTTCGAGGAGGTGGACGAAGTGCTGGGCGATGACTCCGGGGTCACCGGGGTGCGCCTGAAGAGCAACAAGGACGGCTCCACCCGGGATGTCGAGATGACCGGCCTGTTCATCGCCATCGGCCACAAGCCCAACACCGACCTCTTCGAGGGGCAGCTGGAGCTGGATCACGGCTACGTTGTCACCCGCAAGGGGCGCGAGGGTAACGTCACTGCCACCTCGGTCGAGGGCGTGTTCGCCGCCGGCGATGTAGCCGACCCTAACTACAAACAGGCCATCACATCGGCCGCCGCAGGATGTATGGCGGCGCTCGATGTAGAACGCTTCCTGGAAAACTAGGCCTCCACCGGGAGCACGAGCCATGGAGCGGCCGTCAGAACAATACCCCGACCGCTGGCACGCCCTGCTTGGACAGTGGGGCCGTGACCTGCAACTCTGGCTGTTCATCGTCATCAGCCTGCAGCTGTTCCGGCTGCTACTCATCAGCACATTCCACGAACAACTCGCCCCCAGTAGTGACAGCGTGACCCTGCTGAAGGTGCTCGGCATGGGGCTGCGCTACGACATTGCCATCGCCGCCGTCTGGGTCCTGCCGGTGGTTCTCGCGGCCCTCCTGCTGGCCCTGGCCAGGCCCTCGGCGCTAGCCTGGGTGCGACGCCTGCGCCTGACCTTCGCCTACTTCTACCTCCTTATCGGCGTACCGCTCATCGGCGCCGACATGGTCTTCTTTTACGTCTACGGTGACCAGTTCGATATCCATATCTTCGGCATCATCCACGATGACACCCGGGCAGTACTGATCACCATCTGGAAGGAGTACCACCCGATCGTTTTCACCGTCCTGCTGGCGGTGGTGATCTGGCCGCTATGGCGACTGCTGCGACGCTGGCTGGAATTCACCCCCCAGTGGAGCGGGCGCCTGCCGCGCCACAGCCTGTCACTGCTGATGCTGTTCATTTTCTTCACCGCCATGGCCCGCGGTGGCACCCTCTGGGGCGAACCGATGCGTCTCAAGCACGCCTTCGTGGTCGAGGACATGTACCTCAATCGCACCGTGCTGAACCCCTTCTCTGCACTCTTCTACACGGTCAAGGCCCGCCTGGAGCTGGAGACCGGTAGCGCCCTGAAGCACATCTGGCCCGAGGGCAACCTGCGTAGCGCACTGGCCACGGTGCGCAAGGAGCGTGGCCTGCCCCATTACGCAGGCGACAATATTGCCGAGGGGCTGAGCAGCGAGGCACGGGGCCACGGCAAGCGACGTCCTCGCCACATCTTCCTGCTGCTGATGGAGAGCCACAGCGGCTGGGTGCTCATGCCTCCCTACCGCGAGCTGGGCTTCAGTCCGGGGCTGCAGCCACTGGCGGAGAAGGGGCTCTACTTCCCCAACTTCCTGCCCGCCTCCAGCGGCACCATCGGTTCGATGAACGCCCTGGTCACCGGTTTCCCCGATGCCGGGCTCAACATCAATTATGAAACCAGCGCCACCCGCCCCTACCCCGGGTCCATCGCCACACTGTTCCAGCGCATGGGCTACACCACCCGCTTCTACTACGGCGGTTACCTCAGCTGGCAGCGTCTCGACAGTTTTGCCCAACGCCAGGGCTTCGACGAGATCTACGGCGGTGGCCACATGGGTGCCGATGGCTCCGGGACCAACGAGTGGGGGGTGGATGATGCGCGCCTGTTCGACTTCATCCTTGAGAATCTCGATGACGAGAAGCCGAGCTTCAACCTCATCCTCACCACCAGCAACCATCCCCCCTACGACCTGGACCTGGATGCACTCGGCTTCCCCATCAAGGCGCTACCCGAACCGCTTAAAGCGACCAAGCCGGGAACCCTGGAGGTGCTCGGCCACCTCTGGTACACCGATCGTGAAGCGGGTCGCTTCGTACGCGAGGCGGAAAAACGCCTGCCCGGCACGCTCTTCGCCCTCACCGGCGATCACACCGCCCGCCTCAGCATCAACTTCCCCGGTGATGACCTGGCCCAGCACAACGCCGTGCCGTTCATTCTCTACGGCCCGGAGTTCCTTGATGAGAGCGGCATCCGCGACGCCCCCGGCAGCCACATCGACATCATCCCCACCCTGGTGGAACTGAGCGCAGAGAAAGGCTTCCGCTACAGTCACTACGGCGTCGACCTGCTGAACACGGAACGGAAAAGCGCTCTCGGCTGGCAGTACCTCATCGGCCGGGACTTCATTGCCACTGACCGTGAGCGCTACCGACACTACGCGCTGGCGGGACAGAAACGCCCCATCCGCCCCGAACTGAAAGAGGAGCGCAAGCGCTTCAGGGCCCTCAAGGCGCTTAGCTGGTGGCAGATCAAACGTGGTGAGCGACTGTCCGACTAGGGCTGAAATCCCCGCTGTTCGCCCCCATACTGGTGGCTATGCCCGTCACCATCTGTCAGTCCCTGGCCGAGATCCCCGCCGCCGAGTGGAACGCACTCGGCGGCGGCATTCGTAACCCCTTTCTGCGCCATGAGTTTCTCGCCGGCCTGGAGGCCCACGGCTGCGTGGGTGAGAAGTGGGGCTGGCACCCACGCCACCTGCTGCTGCGCGACGATGCAGGTCGGCTCACCGGCGCCCTGCCGCTGTACCTCAAGGAGAACAGCTACGGCGAGCTGGTCTTCGACTGGAGCTGGGCCGACGCCTATGCCCGTAGCGGGCGCAGCTACTACCCCAAGCTAGTCAGCGCCGTGCCCTACTCGCCGGTCACCGGTCCGCGCTTCCTCATCCACAGCGACGAGGACAAAGAGACCGCCCGCCGCGCCCTGCTGCAGGCTGCCACGGCGATGGCCGAAAAAGAGGCGCTCTCCTCGCTACACCTGCTATTTCTCGATGAGGGTGATGCCGACTTCTGCCAGGGGGAGCAACTGGCCCTGCGATATGATGTGCAGTTCCACTGGCACAATCGCGGCTGGGGAGACTTCGAGGCCTTTCTCGATGACTTCAGCAGCAAGCGCCGCAAGCAACTGCGGCGCGAGCGGCGACGGGTGCAGGAGCATGGCGTCACGGTACGGGTTATGGACGGTCACAGTGCCAGCGAGGCGGACTGGTTCCACTTCCACCGCTTCTACCGAGACACCTTCGAGCGGCGCGGCGGCCACGCCACCCTCACCCTGCCCTTCTTTGTCCACCTGGCCGAGGCCATGCCCGAGGCGCTGGTGCTGATGCTGGCCGAGCATGAAGGCCGTACGGTTGCCGGCGCCCTTTCGCTACGCTCAGACGACACCCTCTACGGCCGCCACTGGGGGTGTGATGAGCACTTTGACGACCTGCACTTTGAGCTCTGCTACTACCAGGGGATCGACTACTGCCTGCGTGAGGGTCTACAGCGATTCGAACCCGGCGCCCAAGGCGAGCACAAAGTGTGGCGCGGCTTCGAACCCAGCCTCACCCGCTCCGCCCACTGGCTGCGCGAGGCCGACTTCGCCGCAGCGGTGGCCGGTTACTGCGAGCGCGAGGAGCAGGCAATTCGGGAGTACGCCGAGGAGATGCGTGGCCATTTGCCATTCCGCGGCACCTGACCTTGCATCCGTACAATCGCCAATGGTGCAATAGCCCCATGAGTCACCCAAGCCCCGAGGGGCCGTTCTGGCTGGAGCCGGAGGGGCCGCCGCTATTCCCGCCTACCGAGTATGCCTGTCGCGACCCCGACGGGCTGCTGGGGGTGGGTGGTGCGCTTTCACCGTCCTGGCTGCTGGCCGCCTACCGCCGGGGTATCTTCCCCTGGTATAGCGATGATCAGCCCATCCTCTGGTGGAGCCCGGAGCCGCGCGCAGTGCTCTTTCCCGACAAGTTGAAGGTGAGCCGCAGCCTGGGCAAAAGCCTGCGCAATCGCGGCTACACGGCCACCCTGGATACCGCCTTCGAGCAGGTAATCGACGCCTGCGCCGCACCACGACAGGAAGAGCTGGCCGAGGGCGAAGCGGGTACCTGGATCACCGAGGAAATGCGCGCGGCCTACTGCGAGATGCACCGCCTCGGTCACGCCCACTCGGTGGAGGTTTGGCATGAGGGGGAACTGGTCGGTGGCCTCTATGGCATCGCCATCGGCCGGGTCTTCTTCGGCGAGTCGATGTTCAGCCGCCAGCGTGATGCCTCCAAGGTGGCCCTGGTCCGTCTGGTGGAATGGCTCAAGGCCCACGGCTTCGGCCTCATCGACTGTCAGCAGGCCACCGGCCACCTGATGAGCCTGGGGGCCGAAACCCTGCCCCGCCCCCGCTTCGAGGCGCTGCTGGACGAGTACGGTGATGATCCCACCCTCCCCGGCCCCTGGGACATCGAGGGGGATACACCATGAAGCATCCGGACCAGGCCCCACTGGAGCGCCTGCCCGCCGACATGAAGTTCGGCCTCAGCGTGCCCCACCCCTGCAACTATCTGGACGGCCCCACCGCCCAGTTCCTGGTGGCGGTGCCGGGCGGCCCCAAGGCACTGGACCCGCACAGTGAGGAGGCCGAAGAGAAGGTCAGCGTCGATATCCAGCCCATGGACATCTCCAGTTACTCGGCACTGGTGGAGATGGGCTTTCGCCGTAGCGGCCATCACGTCTACGCGCCACGCTGCCCGGACTGCGAGGCCTGCCGCGCGGTGCGCATTCCGGTGGAACAGTTCAAACCTGACCGCAGCCAGCGCCGTTGCATCAAGGCCAACGCCGACCTAGAGCTGCACATCCGCGAGGCGGCCTTCGATGAGGAGCACTTCGAGCTCTACTGCCGCTACCAGGCGCATCGCCACAGTGGCGATGTGATGGACAACCGCGACCCGGAGCGTTACCGCGACTTTCTCGTCGATGGTCTGGGGCGCTGCGAATTTATCGAATTCCGCGAAAGTGCCGCTCGCGGTGGACGTCTGCTGGCAGTGGCCATCACCGATGTCCTCGACTACGGCCTCTCGGCGGTCTACACCTTCTTCGAACCCGAGGAGCGCCGCCGCGGACTGGGCAGCTTTGCCGTTCTCAGCCAGATCGAGCAGTGCCGCCTGCGAGGTCTGCCTCACCTCTACCTCGGCTACTGGATCGGCGACTGCCCGAAGATGAGCTACAAACGCCGTTTCAAACCGCTGGAGCACCTCAACAACGGCCGCTGGGAAGACCTGGAGCTCTACCAGGAGGCGGAGCTGGACCTCAGCCTGCTGGATCTCGACCTCGGCCTGGATTGAACTCCAGGCACCCCACCCTCATCTATACTGGTATTAGCGGCCCCTAAAGCTTTGCTGAGGGCGGCCGCTATAAAGGGTGTCCCCTCGAAAGCGAAGGAGGTTGATATGCTCAGCTTCATCTATCGCCTGTTCACCGAGTTCCGCAAGGAACACGGCATTGCCCCCAACCTGCTCTACCTCAGCCCATTGCAGATGCGTTCGCTGCGCAACCAGCTTGAGGCGATGCGGGTGGAAGATCTGCACCGGCTGCTGGGAATGGAGTTGGTGATTAGCGATGAGGTCTCGCACCCGCACGTCGCCTGGTGCGAGGCGGCCCGCCGCCACATCGGCTAGGGCCCGCTGCTGGAAAGTATCCCCATGGGGGGGCTATGCCCGGCCCCTCCGCTCAGGTATGATCGCGCGCTGAATTCGCTTTCGGATCCTTTATCACCCCTTGCCCGCGCAGACCGCGCCAAGGGATCAACAAGAGTAAGGCATGGCTAAAGAAGAAGGCATTGAGATGGAAGGCACGGTCATCGAGACCCTGCCGAACACCATGTTCCGCGTTGAGCTGGAGAACGGCCACGTGGTCACTGCACACATCTCCGGCAAGATGCGTAAACACTATATCCGCATTCTCACCGGTGACAAGGTGACGGTCTCCCTGACCCCCTACGACCTGACCAAGGGTCGCATCACCTTCCGCGCCCGCTAAGGGCATTCCCGCCAGCGGATAAACAAAACGCCCGCCCCCTCACGGGGGACGGGCGTTTTCGCTCAGCCGTCCGCCGGAGAACTAATCCACCGTCACCGGCTCGTCGCTGCCCACGAACTCGAAGGCCAGCTCCCCGTCCTTCGCGGTCACCCGCACACTGCCGCCATTCTCCAGGCGACCGAACAGCAACTCCTCGGCCATCGGCTTCTTCAGGCGCTCGCGGATCAGGCGGGCCATGGGGCGGGCCCCCATCGCCTTATCGTAGCCGCGCTCGGCCAGCCAGGCACGGGCCGCCTCGTCGAGCTCGATGGAAACACCCTTGGCCTCCAGCTGCGCCTCAAGCTCCAGCAGGAACTTGTCCACCACGTGGCCAACGGTATCATCGCCCAGCGGCTGGAACTGAATGATGGCATCCAGGCGGTTGCGGAACTCTGGTGTGAAGAGCTTGTTCAGCGCCTCCATACCGTCGGTGGTGTGGTCCTGCGGCGCGAAGCCGATGGAGCGGCGTGCCATCTGCTCGGCCCCGGCATTGGTGGTCATCACCAGGATCACGTTGCGGAAATCCGCCTTGCGACCGTTATTATCGGTCAGCGTGCCGTGGTCCATCACCTGCAACAGCAGGTTAAAGACCTCCGGGTGGGCCTTCTCGATCTCATCCAGCAGCACCACGGCATGCGGGTGCTTGTTGACCGCGTCGGTGAGCAAACCACCCTGGTCGTAGCCGACATAGCCGGGCGGTGCACCGATGAGGCGGGAGACGGTGTGGCGCTCCATGTACTCGGACATATCGAAGCGAATCAGCTCGATGCCCATGATCTTGGCCAGCTGGCGGGTTACCTCGGTCTTGCCCACGCCAGTGGGACCGGCAAACAGGAAGGAGCCGATCGGCTTCTGCTCGCTGCCAAGTCCGGAGCGGGACATCTTGATCGCGGTCGAGAGCGCGTCGATGGCCGGGTCCTGACCGTAGATCATCAGTTTCAGGTCACGCTCCAGGTTGCGCAGGTTCTCCTTGTCGGAGCTGGAGACGGTCTTCGGCGGGATGCGCGCTATCTTGGCCACCACCGCCTCGACCTCCTTCACGCCGATGGTCTTTTTGCGCTTGGAGGGGGCCAGCAGCCGCTGCGCAGCACCCGCCTCGTCGATCACGTCCACCGCCTTGTCCGGCAGGTGGCGCTCGTTGATATAGCGCTCGGCCAACTCCACCGCATGGCGCAGTGCCGGGCGGGTGAACTTCACCTCGTGGTGCTCCTCGAAGCGGGACTTGAGCCCCTCGAGGATCTGAATCGTCTCGGCCACACTCGGCTCGGGCACGTCGATCTTCTGGAAGCGACGGGCCAGGGCATGGTCCTTCTCGAAGATGCCGCGGTACTCCTGGTAGGTGGTGGAGCCCACGCACTTGAGATCGCCGGCAGCCAGTGCCGGTTTCAGCAGGTTGGAGGCGTCCATGCTGCCGCCGGAGGTAGAGCCGGCACCGATGATGGTATGAATCTCATCGATAAAGAGGATGGCGTTGGTCTGCTGCTTGAGCGCCTTGAGCAGCGCCTTGAGGCGCTTCTCGAAGTCACCGCGGTACTTGGTGCCGGCCACCAGCGCGCCCATATCCAGGGCGTAGACCTCGGCATCGGCCAGCACCTCAGGCACCTCGCCCTCGACAATCTTGCGTGCCAGCCCCTCTGCCAGGGCGGTCTTGCCGACCCCCGCCTCACCCACCAGCAGCGGGTTGTTCTTGCGCCGGCGGCAGAGCACCTGCAGGGTGCGCTCCAGCTCGTCCTTACGACCGATGAGCGGGTCGATGCGGCCCTTGGCCGCCTCCTCGTTGAGATTGGTGGCGTAGGCCTCCAGCGGGCTCTCCTGGGCCTCGCCGTTGTTGCCGCCCTCGCTGGGCTCGGCACGCCGGTCATCAAAATCGGCCTCCTCACCGTGGGAGATGTGGTTAACCACATCCAGGCGGGTGACCCCCTGCTGGTCCAGCAGGTAGACCGCCTGCGACTCCTTCTCGCTGAACAGGGCCACCAGGGCGTTGGCACCGGTGGCCTCGGGCCGCTCGGAGGACGAGGCCTGGAACACCGCCCGCTGCAGTACCCGCTGGAAGCCGAGGGTGGGCTGGGTCTCCTGGCCTTCCATCAGCCGCGGGGTATTGGCGTCGATAAAGTCGCTCAGATCCGCGTGCAGCTCCTCCAGCTCGGCGCCGCAGGCGCGCAGGATGGGGCGTGCCACCGGGTCATCCAGCAGCGCCAGCAGCAGGTGTTCCACGGTCATGAACTCGTGGTTGTTCTCCCTCGCCTCTTTGTAGGCAAGGTTAATGGTGAATTCCAGCTCTTTACTCAGCATATCCGCGTCACTCCTGCTCCATCACGCACAGTAGGGGGTGTTCGTGCTTGCGTGAATAGTCGTTCACCTGTTCCACCTTCATCTCCGCCACCTCGCGGCTGTAGATGCCGCAGACCGCGCGCCCCTCGGTGTGCACCGTAAGCATAATCTGGGTCGCCTTGTGGCGGTCGATGCGGAAGAACTGCTCCAACACGTGCACTACAAAATCCATGGGGGTGAAGTCGTCATTTAACAACAGCACCTTGTACATGGGTGGGCGCTTGAGCTTGGGCTTGCTCTCCTCGACGGCCAGGTCGTGATCGTCGTCGCCGTGGTGGGGTTCGTGTTCTGCCATGGTCTTCCGAGTCGTTACAGGTTCTGGGTCAAACATACCACAGGGCCGGCGGCCGGCGGCATACTTGACTAAATCAATCGGTTGCCTCACCCTTTGCGGCTCTCAAGCGCACCGTTCCATAAAGATGTGGGTATGGCCAAGGGCACAGTCAAGTGGTTTAACAACGATAAGGGCTTCGGCTTCATCCTCCTGGACGAGCAGGCCGAGGGGGTAGATGAGATCTTCGTCCACCACACCGCCATCGACATGGACGGCTACAAGAGCCTGCGCCGCGGCCAGCGGGTGGAGTTCTCCCTCTACTACGGACCCAAAGGGCTGACCGCCTCCTACGTCAAGGCGCTGGACGAGCCAGATGTCGAGGCGACCTGAGTCGGGCTGACACCCCCCAAAGAAAACGGGGCGGCACCGTGAGGTGCCGCCCCGTCTCGTTTCAGACCCAGCCGATTTACATCTGCTCGATCATCGCCTCACCGAAGGCGGAGCAGCTGAGCAGGGTAGCACCCTCCATCAGACGCTCGAAGTCGTAGGTCACGGTCTTGGCCTTAATGGCCCCTTCCATACCCTTGACGATGAGGTCGGCGGCCTCGGTCCAGCCCATGTGGCGCAGCATCATCTCGGCGGAGAGGATGATGGAACCGGGGTTGACCTGATCCTTACCGGCGTACTTGGGCGCGGTACCGTGGGTGGCCTCGAACATGGCCACCGAGTCGGAGAGGTTGGCGCCGGGGGCGATACCGATACCACCGACCTGGGCGGCCAGGGCATCGGAGACGTAGTCACCGTTGAGGTTGAGGGTGGCGATGACATCGTACTCGGCCGGGCGCAGCAGGATCTGCTGCAGGAAGGCGTCGGCGATGACATCCTTGACCACGATCTCCTGGTTGGTCTTGGGGTTCTTGAAGGAACACCACGGCCCACCGTCGATCTCCACCGCACCGAACTCGCTCTTGGCCAGCTCGTAGCCCCACTCCTTGAAGGCACCCTCGGTGAACTTCATGATGTTGCCCTTGTGCACCAGGGTGACGGAGGGACGGTCGTTGTCGATGGCGTACTGGATGGCCTTGCGCACCAGGCGCTGGGTACCCTCGCGGGAGACCGGCTTGATGCCGATGCCGGAGCTCTCGGGGAAGCGGATCTTGGTGACGCCCATCTCGTTCTGCAGGAAGTCGATGACCTTCTTCACCTCGTCGGTGCCCTCGGCCCACTCGACACCGGCGTAGATGTCCTCGGAGTTCTCGCGGAAGATGACCATGTCGGTCTTCTCCGGCGCCTTCACCGGGCTGGGGGTGCCATCGTAGTAACGCACCGGGCGCAGGCAGACGTAGAGGTCCAGCACCTGGCGCAGGGTGACGTTAAGGGAGCGGATGCCGCCACCGACTGGAGTGGTCAGCGGGCCCTTGATGGAGACCACGTAATCCTTGACCGCATCGAAGGTCTCCTCGGGCAGCCAGGTATCGCCGCCGTAGAGGTTGTTGGCCTTCTCACCGGCGTAGACCTCCATCCACTCGATGGCGCGCTCGGCGCCGTAGGCCTTCTCCACTGCCGCGTCGACCACCTTCTTCATCACCGGGGTGATATCGACGCCGATACCGTCACCCTCGATAAAGGGGATGATGGGGCGATTGGGAACGTTGAGGGAGAAATCGTCGTTGACCGTGATCTTCTCGCCAGCTGACGGAATCTCGATCTTGTCGTAGGCCATGTCCACTCCATAGGGAAATTGAGGAAGCCGCACATTCTACCACTTCCGCAGGAATGGGGGAAAAGAGCCCCAAGCGACCGGGGCCCTCGGGTAGAATAGCCCCATGGCCCGCCTGCTGCTGTTCAACAAGCCCTACGATGTCCTCAGCCAGTTCACCGACGCTGAGGGACGCACGACCCTGGCCGATTACATCGACCAAAAGGGCCTCTACCCCGCCGGTCGCCTGGACCGGGATAGCGAGGGGCTGCTGCTGCTCACCGACAACGGTCCGCTGCAGGCACGCATCGCCGACCCGCGCTTCAAAAAGCCCAAGACCTACTGGGTACAGGTAGAGGGGGCGATCACGGATGAGGCGCTGGAGCAGCTGCGCCGGGGTGTCGAGCTGAAAGATGGTATGACCCGCCCGGCCGAGGCCCGGCGTATCGACGAGCCCGAGGGGCTGTGGCCGCGCGTCCCCCCCATCCGTGTGCGCAAGAGCGTGCCCGATAGCTGGATCGAATTGAGCATCCGCGAGGGGCGCAACCGTCAGGTGCGGCGCATGACCGCAGCGGTCGGCCACCCTACCCTGCGCCTGATCCGCGCCGCCATAGGCGAATGGTCACTGGAGGGGCTGACACCGGGGCAGTGGCGGATCATCGAGGTGGAGGCGCCCCCAGCCAGGCCTAAACCCAATTCAAAACCCAGGTCGAGGTCAAAACCTCGCTCAGCGGGCCAACGCCCGGCCCCGCGTCGACGCTAGTCCCCCGCCGCCTCCATCTCCAGCGCATCCACCCGCAGGCGGATGTACTCATACTCCCGCCCCTGCAAGTGCCACACGGCCCGCCCCCTTAGCGGCAGCGATCGCCCGTCGATACGCCCGTAGTGATCGAGCGGGGTCTCCCAGTGATCCAGCGAGAACGCCCCCTCTACCTCCCGGTAGCGCTCGGCGGTGACCTTGCTCACCCGCCCCTCATCATCGAAGAGGAAATCGACACTCGCCTCGACGCCACCGGAGCGGATGGTGGCGCGGGCGCTATCCCCCTCCAGGGCGCTCCACTCGATGTAATCGGCCAGCGCCGCCTGAGGGAACCAGACAATCTCCGAGAGGAAGCGCAGCAGCGCCCCCTGATCGAGCTGCTCGCCCTCGGCCTCGGCCAGGGACTTCAGCCCCAGCAGCTTGACCCGCATGTGGCCGTGCCCCTCCAGGTAGAGATCCCGTACATAGATGTTGAGCAGCGGCGCAACGCGAATCCGCGCCAGCCAGATAAAGCCCGGCTCATGCAGCGAGTAGATCTGCTCCGCCTCGAAGGGCAGCCACGGCTTATCCTCGCCGGGGCGAAACTCCCCGGACTGCTGCACCCGCACCAGAGCCGCACGGGGCTGCCCCACCACCCCACTGTGACGCAGCCAGCGACTGACCGGCTCGGGCAGCCCCTCCAGTTCGGACAGTTCGATGGTGCCGGCCGGGGCAGAGGCGGCCCGCTCCACCAGGCGCGCCATCTTCTCCCGCGCCTGGCGCTCAAAGCCCATGCCCCCCAGCCCCTCGGCCACCGCCAGCAACGCCAGCAGGATCAGCAACAGTCCCAGCAGGATCCAGATAATCTTCAGCATCGTCTCTCGTCCGCTTCCAGTGGTTTTGATACCCTAGCTACACTTTGTAACCGATTCACGACGCCCCTGCCATGAGCACCATCTGGACACCCCACCTGACCGTCGCCGCCATCATCGAAGAGGGAGGCCGCTTCCTGCTGGTGGAAGAGGCCCCGGAGGGAGACTCTGTCTTCAACCAACCGGCCGGTCACGTCGAGGATGGCGAGTCGATCATCGATGCGGTGATCCGCGAGACCCTGGAGGAGACCGGACGCCACTTCACCCCCGAGGCACTGGTGGGGATCTACCGCTGGAGCTCCCCCCACAACGGCGTCACCTACCTGCGCGCCGCCTTCTGCGGAAAGGCCTCAGCACGTGACCCGCAAGTCTCCACCGACCCGGATATCCTCGCCAACCACTGGTTCGACCTCGACGCCCTGCGCCTGCGCCTCAACTACCTGCGCAGCCCGCTGGTGATGCGCGGCATCGAGGACTACCTGCACGGCAAGCGCCTGCCGCTGGACACGGTGCAGGAGCTCTAATTGGTGGATAAATCGCTGGATATCATCGTCGGCCTATCCGGCGGGGTCGACTCCTCGGTGGCCGCCCTGCTGCTCATGCAGCAGGGCCACCGGGTGCGCGGCCTGTTCATGAAGAACTGGGAGGAGGATGACACCGAGGAGTACTGCACCGCCACCGAGGATCTGCGCGATGCCCGCGCAGTGAGCGAGAAGCTGGGGCTGGAACTGCTGGCGATGAACTTCTCCGCCGAGTACTGGGACCGGGTCTTCGAGCACTTCCTGGCCGAGTACAAGGCCGGGCGCACCCCCAACCCGGACATTCTCTGCAACCAGGAGATCAAGTTCCGCGCCTTCCTCGACCACGCCCTGGACCAGGGCGCCGAACGCATCGCTACCGGTCACTACGCGCGCATTGGCCGCGACCAGGCCGGCCGCTACCTGCTGCTGCGCGGGCTCGACCGCAACAAGGACCAGAGCTACTTCCTCTACACCCTGGGCCAGACGCAGCTTGCGCGCAGCCTCTTTCCCATCGGCGAACTGGAAAAGCCACGGGTTCGCGAACTGGCGCTGGAGCACGGTCTGGTCACCCACGACAAGAAAGACAGCACCGGCATCTGCTTTATCGGCGAGCGGCGCTTCAAGGATTTTCTCGCCCGCTACCTACCGGCCCAGCCCGGCGACATCGAAACCCCCGAGGGCACCTTGATCGGCCGCCACGATGGCCTGATGTATTACACACTGGGACAACGTCAGGGACTCGGCATCGGCGGCGTCCCCGGCTACCCGGAGGAGCCCTGGTTCGTCGCCGCCAAAGACCTGTCGCGCAACGTGTTGATCGCCGTACAGGGGCACGATCACCCGTTGCTCTTCTCCCGCTCGCTGCAGGCCGCACAGCTGCACTGGGTGAGCGGCGAGGCGCCGTCGGCGCCCTATAGCTGCACGGCCAAGGTGCGCTACCGCCAGCAGGACCAGGGATGTACCATCACCGCCATCGAAAACGGACGCTGCACGGTGCGCTTCGATGAACAGCAACGGGCCGTCACCCCCGGTCAGTCGGTGGTCTTCTATGACGACGAGCGCTGTCTGGGTGGCGGGGTGATCGAATCGACCGAGAGCGACAACGAATGAGCAAGAGCATGACCGACCGCACCCTGGCCCTGGCCGGGGTCTTCCAGGCCGCCACCCAGGTGGCCCAGGTGGCGCGTACCGGCGGCGTCGATCCCGGTCCCTTCGAGACCATGATCCGCAGCCTATTTATCACCGACCCGCACACCACCCTGGAGGTGTACGGTAGCCTCGATCACCTACGCCCCGGCCTGGAGATGCTGGTCAGCCAGCTGGGTGGCGACGCCAACACCGCGCCCAAGCGCAACATTGAGGTGAGCCGCTACGCCATCGCCCTGCTCCACCTGGAGACCAAGCTCGGCAAGCGCCGCGACCTGCTCAACACCATCAGCGAGGGGCTGGCCGAGGCCGAGCGCCAGCGCGAGCATTTCGAATTGACTCACAGCAATATCATCGCCCGCCTGGCCGACACCTACGGCAATAGCGTCAGCACCCTCACCCCACGCATTATGGTCAACGGCGCCCACGGCCATCTCAACAACCCCTATGTGGCGGAGAAGGTACGCGCCCTGCTGCTGGCCGGCATGCGCTCGGCGGTGCTCTGGCGTCAGAGCGGAGGTAGCCGCTGGCAGCTGTTGTTCAAACGCTCGGCCCTCATCGCCGAGGCACGGCGCCTGCTGGCCCCATGAGCCTCTTCCTCGCCCCCATGGAGGGGGTGCTGGATCACCAGCTGCGTGCCCTGCTCACGGCGCTGACGGGACCGGGGGGAGGCTTCGATGCCTGCGTCACCGAGTTCGTGCGCGTCAGCGGTAACCTGCTGCCGCGGCGCGTCTTCCACAAATACTGCCCGGAACTGAAGAACGGCGGCCGCACCCCCACGGGACAGCCGGTCTACCTGCAGCTGCTCGGCAGCGATCCCACCCTGATGGCCGAGAATGCCCTGCGCGCGGCAGAGCTCGGCGCCCCCGGCATCGACCTCAACTTCGGCTGTCCGGCCAAGACCGTGAACCGCCACGGTGGCGGCGCCGCCCTGCTGCGCGAGCCCGAGCGAGTTTTCGCCATCGTCGAGGCGGTACGCGCCGCGGTGCCAGCCGAAACCCCGGTCACGGCCAAGATGCGCCTGGGCTATGACGACACCGGCCACACCCTGGATCTAGCCCGTGGCATCGAGAGTGCCGGGGCCGACTGGCTGACGGTGCATGCCCGTACCCGCGCCGAGGGCTATCGTGCCCCGGCCCACTGGGAGTGGCTGGCACGCATCAGGGAAAGCGTGGCGCTGCCGCTGATTGCCAACGGTGAGATCTGGAGCGTCGAGGATGCCCGTCGCTGTCGTGAGATCAGCGGCTGCAACGACCTGATGATCGGTCGCGGCGCCCTCTCCGATCCGTGGCTGGGGGCCGCCATCGCCGCCGACCAGGCGGTCGAGGGCGACTGGCAGGCGCTACTGGGGCTGATGCAGCGCTTTAGCGAGATGATGGAGAGCGAGTACAGCGAGCGCACCGCCAGCATGCGACTGAAGCAGTGGCTGGGCTACCTGCGCCGCCATTACCCGCAGGCCGCAGAGCGCTACGACACGGCCAAACGCCGCCCCGACCCCGCCGGGGTGCTGGAGGCGCTACGCGGCGCCTGATCACGCCACACATCGCACATCTGCGACGTATTTGCTACCATTTTGCGCCTTCCATGGAAGCGAAAAGATAAAACTACATAATTAGAACTTGGAGTACCCCCTGTGAACGACTTCGTAGCCACCAACAAAAAGGCGCTGATCGCCGGAGTGATCTTCGCGATCATCGCCCTGTTCGCCGCACAAGCGGTACCGACCATCGAGATTGCCTGGGTCACCGCCATCCTGCTCTTCACCATCTACCTCTTTGCCTTTGAGGTGGTCGGTGTGGACGTCGCCGCGGTCACCGTCATGGTACTGCTGGGCCTGACCAATCTGCTGGCCCCAGCAATGGGACTGGACAAGGGTCTGGTTCCCGCCGAGCACCTCTTTAACGGCTTTGCCTCCAACGCGGTGATCTCCATCATCGCGGTGATGATCATCGGTGCCGGCCTCGACAAAACCGGCATCATGAGCCAGGTGGCGGCCTTTATCCTGCGCATCGGTGGCAGCAGCGAGGGACGCATCATCCCCATCCTCTCCAGCACCGTCGGCATCATCTCCTCGTTCATGCAGAACGTTGGCGCCGCGGCGCTGTTCCTGCCGGTGGTCAGCCGCATCTCCGCACGTACCGGCCTGCCGCTATCGCGCCTGCTGATGCCCATGGGCTTCTGCGCCATCCTCGGCGGCACCGTGACCATGGTCGGTTCCAGCCCGCTGATTCTGCTCAACGACCTGATCCTCACCTCCAACACCGCCCTGCCCGAGGCGCAGCAGATGGAGACCTTCTCGCTGTTCTCGGTCACCCCCATCGGCCTGGCGCTGGTGGCCACCGGCATCATCTACTTCGTCGTCGCCGGCCGTTTTGTCCTGCCCGCCAACAAGAGCGAGCGCACCGAGGGCGAGAACGCCATGGACTACTTTGCCGATACCTACGGCATCGACAGCTTCGAGCTGAACGAGGTGCGCATCCCCGCCGAGAGTCCGCTCTCCGGCATGAGCGTGGATGAGATGGAGACCCGCTACAAGGTGCGCGTGGTGGCCGTGGACAAGGGCGACGGCCCGCGCATCGGCGCCGACGGCGTGGACCGCGAAATCGGTATCGAGCCCGGTACCGTGCTTGGCCTGCTGGCCAACAGCACCAACCTGAAGGCCTTCCTCGAGGCCAACGCTCTGGAGGCCAAGGCTGAGCTGGAGCAGTTCGCCGAGGTGCTGGTGCCGACCAAGGCCGGTATCGCCGAACTGGTGATTCCCCCCTCCTCCGCACACATTGGCAAGACCGCCCGTGACCTGTGGCTGCGCAAGACCTACGGTCTAAACCTGCTGGCCATCAACCGCGGTGGTGAGACCATCAGCAGCGCCAACGAAGGCGGCGTGCGTCAGATGCCGCTGCAGGCCGGCGACACCCTGGTGGTGCACACCAGCTGGTCCGACCTGGCGCGCCTGGAGAAAGATCGCAACTTCGTGGTGGTGACCACCGAGTACCCGCACGAGGAACTGCGCCCGAACAAGGTGCCCTTCGCCCTGATCTTCTTCGTCATCACCCTGGGCCTGGTGCTGTTCACCGACCTGCGCCTCTCCGTGGCCCTGCTCACCGGCGCCATGGGCATGATCCTCACCCAGGTACTGACCATCGACGAGGCCTATGAGGCGGTGAGCTGGAAGACCGTCTTCCTACTCGCCTCGCTGATCCCGCTGGGGCTGGCCGTGGAGTCCTCCGGCACCGCCGCCTGGATCGCCGACCAGACCCTCTCGGTACTCGGCGGCATGCCCATTTGGGTGATTCAGGCGGCCATCGCCGTGCTCGCCACCTTCTTCACCCTGGTGATGTCCAACGTCGGAGCCACCGTGCTGCTGGTGCCGCTGGCGGTCAACATCGCCATCGGTGCAGACGCCGACCCGGCGGTCTTCGCCCTGACCGTGGCCATCGCCACCTCCAACTCCTTCCTCATCCCCACCCACCAGGTGAACGCCCTGATCATGGGCCCGGCCGGTTATCGCGTGCCGGACTTCATGCGCGCCGGCGGTGTGATGACCATCCTCTTCCTGATCGTCTCGTTGAGCATGCTCAACCTGGTGTTCTGAGGGTAGCCAAGGAAGTGATAAAAAAACGGGCCGCATTGCGGCCCGTTTTTTATCGCGCGTCCGTTACCACTACAGGGTCTTGAGGTACTCCACCAGCGCCCAGCGATCATCCTCACTCAGCTTGGTGCCGAACTCGTGGCCCTGGTTACTGTTACCGGTAATCGGGCCCTCATCGTTCGCCACCTGGAAGATGAACGGCGCCTCGTCGTTGACGTCGCTACGGAAACCCACGTGTACCGGGTCGTACTCCTGCTGACCGACGGCAAAGGCCTTGGGCCGCTCGTCTGCCGGTAGCAGCAGCGAGTAGAGGTTGGGCACCGAGCCGTTGTGCAGGTAAGGAGCCGTGGCCCAGATGCCATTGAGCGGACGCGCCTTGTAGGAGCCCAGCGAAGCGAAGGGGTTGGCCTTACTGTCCTGCGGGTGCTTACCCTCCTTCTCCTTGTTGAGCACGCCGTTGCCGTTTACCTCGGCGTTATAGGCGGAGCGGGCGGAGTCCTTGGCGTTGCGCACCAGCACCCCCTCGACCAGGTCGGTGAGCATCAGCACGATGGGCGCACTGTCACCGAAGCGCTTGTCATCCAGGCCGAACTGGATCTTGGCCGCCTCGGGGAAGATCGCCCCACTGAGGATACCGGTCGGCGCGCTGCGCAGGGCGTTCTGAATCTCGGTGGGATCGGTCTTGACGATATCCAGGCCAATCATCTGCGCACGAACTGTACGCTTGGGATTGCTGCGATCGATGATGTGGTGACAGCCCGCGCACTTCTTGCTGTAAAGGGTCTCGCCGCGGGCGGCCTTGGTAGCGTCGATATCGGGCAGGATGTCACGCGGCCACTGCGGCGAGGTCAGGCTGCGCAGCCCCTCTTCCATATCCACCAGGTTGCCGGTATCGACAGTGGAGGTATACCCCTCCAGGGCACCGATCACGGTGGTGTGCTTCTTGACCTCAACCTGACCGAAGACGCCGATCACCTCACCGGCATTGCGCCCCAGCGCGCCGATATTGGCATTGGAGGTCAGGCCAACCCACTGCACCCAGTCGTGCTGCGGGGTATCCCAGAGGAAGGGATAACTGACCGGCGCATTGGGCTCGTTGAAGACATCGTTGCCATTGGTGAACTTGAGCACCTGGTTAAAGATGCGTCCCACCGCATCGACACGGGCGAAACCGTACTCGGTGTGGGTGACGTTGCGGCTGTTGTAGATACTCACCTCGTTGAAGGCGCCGCGCAGGTGCTCATCCAGCACCTGGCGTGCCTCAAGGCTGTCCTTCTCACCCAGCATGCGCTTGGCCAGACGATCGAACTTGGTCTCATCGCGCAGGGTGGTGCGCATGCTCTGCGCCAGCTCCTCGAGGAAGGCGACCATATTGGCCTGCGCCGGTGCGCCATCGACGCGAATACCGGTCCCCTGATAGTTGATCTGGTTGGTATGACAGGCGGCACAGGTCAGACCCACCGCGCTCTTATTGCGCACGAAGCCCACCGGCAGACCTTCGGGATTATCCTCGCTGGGTCTCTGCGGTAGGTAGCGGAAGCGGGCCATATGCTTGGGCTGAATAAAGAGCTCCTCACCCTCCACCTGCTCAAGGTTAACGAAGAGGTTGTAGGGCATCAGCTCCGAACCCTGGGTGGTGTTGTAGAACCAGTCGCTCTCGGCGGGGCTCCAGTTCTGGTTCAGGTAGACGATGCGTTCGGCACTATCGCCGTACCAGTCATCGGCGATGGCGATGGCGTTACGATCAGGCGGGTAATCCCCCTTGTCATCCTGCCACGCCTGTTGCCCCGGATAACCGCATGCGCCCAACAGGAGCGTCGTCGACAGCGCCCCGGTTAGCAGACGATGTTTAGGCTTCATTGTCCTTGTATCTCCATAGTTATGTTTATTGTCTCCATCCCCATGCACGAACAGCTGCACATGCGCGCACGGAATAGCCACACCATAAGACATGCGACGGCGCTTGGGAAAGGCGAACAAGGGGTAAAGACGGGGATTTAGGCCGTATGTGCACAGCCACGTAAGTGATAGCCGACAGGGTTAGGCGATGACCTACAGAGCAGAGTGGCAACGGATAGGGTAAAATCCCCCGCCAGTTACATCAGCCTATCCGGAGAATGCCCTCATGGGTCGAGCCTATCAGAACCGTAAAGAGTCCATGGCCAAGACGGCCGCGGCCAAGACCAAGGTCTACAGCAAGTACGGCCGCGAGATTTATGTCTGCGCCAAAGCCGGTGGCGCCGACCCCAGCGGCAACCTGGCGCTGCGCGGGCTGATCGAGCGCGCCAAGAAGGACCAGGTGCCCGCCCACGTCATCGACAAGGCGCTGCAGAAGGCCGCCGACGGCGGCGTCGGCGAGGACTACTCCCCGGCCCGCTACGAGGGCTTCGGCCCCGGCGGCTGCATGGTGATCGTCGACTGTCTCACCGACAACCCCAACCGCACCATCGGCGATGTGCGCACCTGCTTCAACCGCGCCAAGGCCAAGCTGGGTACCCAGGGCACTGTCAGCCACATGTTCGACCACGCCGCCATCTTCGCCTTCAAGGGCGATGATGAGGATGCGGTGCTGGAGGCGCTGCTGGAAGCCGATGTGGATGTCAGCGATGTGGAGAGCGAGGATGGCATGATCACCGTCTTCACCCCCAACACCGAGTACGGCAAGGCCAAGCAGGCGCTGCTGGATGCCTTCGGCGAGATTGACTTCGAGGTGGACGAGATCCAGTTTGTGCCCAAGGGCACCACCCCCATCTCCGGCGAGGACGTGGCGGTGATGGAGAAGTTCCTGGAGATGCTGGAGGATGTGGAGGACGTACAGAACGTCTACCACGATGCCGAGTTCTAGCACTTACACCCGACGATAAAAAAGCCCCGCCGAGCGGGGCTTTTTTTTGCACACGATTCGCTGATGATCAGGTGAGGTCGTCAGCGATATAGATCGCCGTCTGCTCCAGCCCGGCCACCTGCTCATCGCGGTAGTGCAGCTCGTGTCTGCCCATGCGCACGACATCCCCATGCACCAGTTTCTTGCGCTGTACCTCCAGGCCATTGACCCAGGTGCCGTTGGTGCTGCCACTGTCCTCGATCTCCACGTGGTTCTGCTCGCGGAAGATGGGATCGGGGCTGACATGGATGACGGCATGCTGCCCGCTCACGGCCACATCATCAATGACGATATCGTTATCGGGGCGACGGCCGATGGTCATTCGCTCCCCTTCCAGCTCATAACTACGCAGCTGCTGGCCTTCGTAGTAGATATTGATTGACGGCATTGGGCTACCTCTCCAGGCTCGCTGTCGATTTAATTATTAGTCACTATACAGCACCGGCATTATCGCGCGTCGACACGTACCAGTACCACTGCAATATTGTCCTGACCACCGGCGGTATTGGCTGTCTCCACCAGTTCCTCGGCGAGGCTCTCCAGTGAGCCCTCCCTGGCACGATCCAGCATCATCCCCATGCCCTCGTCGGTCAGGCGGTCGCTCAGGCCATCCGAGCAGAGCAGGTAACAATCACCGGGATTCAGCGAGGTCAGGGTGACCTCCGCCTGCACCTCCTGCGCCTGACCGAGGGCCCGGGTGATCAGGTTGCGGCGGCTGGAGGTCGCGGCCTCCTCACGACTCAGCGAACCGTTATCGATCATCTCCTGTACCACCGAGTGGTCCACACTCAGCTGCTGCATCTGCCCGTTACGCAATCGGTATACACGCGAGTCGCCCACATAGGCGATGACCACACGCTGGCCGCAGACCCGCAGGGCCACCACCGTGCTGCTCATGCCGCTAAAGCCTGACTCCTGGGCATGCTGCCACACCTCGCGATTGGCCTTCTCCACCGACTCGCGAAGCGCCGCGGCGCAAATCGCATCATCGCCACTCTCATCCGCAGGGGGCAGGCCCGATAGCAGTGAGTCCACCACGATGCGGCTGGCAACCTCACCGGCCTGGTGGCCGCCGACGCCGTCGGCCACCACCGCCAGGCCCAGCTCTTCGTCCCAGCCGATGGCATCCTCGTTATGCTCACGGACGCGACCGGGATGGGTGGCCCCGGCCATGCGCACAACGTACTGCCCAGTTTGCTCGTCAGCGTCCATATCAGTTTCCTTGTTTTAGGCAGCGCTGCAGGGCTTCCACCACCTGTTGACCACTCTGGTAACGCTTGCCCAGCTCTTTCTGCAACAGCTTGTTGACGATGCGTCCGCCGCAGTTCGAAACCTCCGGGCGCAACTTGCGCACGCTGGGGTGGCGGCTATTGGTGATCTTGTACATCAGCTGGGCGATGGAGTCGGCCTGGAACGGCAGCTCGCCGCTCAGCAGCTGGAAGAAGGTCACCCCCAGGGAGAAGAGGTCGGCGCGCCCGTCTACCTTGGTGCCGGCCAGCTGCTCAGGCGACATGTAGTAGGGGCTACCCATCACGGTGCCAGTCTTGGTCTTGCTCGAGTCAGCCAGGTGGGCCACACCGAAGTCGGTCACGGTCGCCACCTGGGTATCTCTGTTATAGATGATATTGGCCGGTTTGATATCGCGGTGCACCACCCCATTGGCATGAGCATAGTCAAGCGCCTCGGCGACCTGCTCAATAATGCCCATCACCTCGCTCACCGGCAGCAGGGTCTCAGGACGAGTGTAGTAGTCCAGCCCCTCCCCCTGCAGGTAGTCCATGGCGATGTAGGCCAGATCCTCCTCCTCACCCACATCGTAGATGGTGACGATATTGGGGTGGTTAAGGCGCCCGGCGGTCTCCGCCTCGCGCATAAAGCGCTCAAGCACCTGGGTGTACTGCTCGCCCTCGAACTCCTGGCCCAGGGCCAGGGTCTTGATCGCCACGGTACGGTTAATCTTCGGGTCAGAACCCAGATAGACCACACCCATGGCGCCACGCCCCAGCTCGCTCTCGATCTGGTAGCGGCCCAGCACCGGGTTCTGTAGCCCCTCGCCGGCCACCACCATGGTCGCGTCCATACTGTTGAGCGACTGCCCCGGCAACACCAGGCGCTCGTGGGCCTCGCGATTGATACGCTGGCGTTCGGCGGCGTCACGGTAGTCCGCCTGCAGGCTGACGATGTGCGTGAATACCCGCTCGGCCAGGGCAAACTGGCGACGCTGCTCACCGCTCAGCCCCACCTCATAGAGCAGAGCCAGCACCTCTTCACTACCCTGGCAGCGCTGCAGCTGGACAAAGGCCGGCTCCAGCTTGCCGTCGTTAAGCAGCAGGCGGGCATGCTGCTGGGTCAGCGCGGCGTAGCGTTCCTGCAGCTGCTGGTAGGGCTGCTGCAGCCAGCGGCGGGAGAAGATAATCAGACTGCCGACGAGCAGCGCCACCGACGGGTAGAGGAGCGGTAGCCACTCGCCGTTGATCAGCACCAGCAGCAGCTGGGCATTCAGCAGCAGGACCAGCTCCACCATCACCACGCTGGCGGCAGCCGCCACGCCCAGACGTGGCAGCAGAACGATCAGCGTGAGGCCCACCAGCAGCAGCGCCGCCAGGCGCGACCAGGTCGCCCACTCCACCGTGGTATAGCCCGAGACCCCCAGCAACGACTCCACCTCGCGGGCCAGCTCCAGGCTATCCGCCTGCTGCGCGCTATCGACGACGAACACCAGCCGCGAGCGCAGCCGCTCAAGCTCGGCATCATCGGCCAGCAGCAACTCGTTGGAGCGCATCTGCAGCGGCTTGGCAGCGGGGGTGCGCGGCAGGAAGCGGTAGGCCGCGTCGCTCTGCAGGTAGTGGTTGCCGACGCTAACGCCGCCCTCGGCGCCGATGCTCATCGCCTCAGGCTCGGCCCCCAGGTGGGCAGCCGTCAGGCGCAGCGGCAGCGTCGGGCGCACCCCCTCCTCCTCGGCATAGAACAGTCGCACACCACCACGCAGGGTGGCCGGACCCTCGACATCGGACTTGCTCATCTGCACAAGCAACGCCCCCTGCCCCTGCAACGAGGGCTGCCAGGGGGACGGCAGGGAACTCAACCACGGCGACTCGCTGGGGGCCGGAAACGGCAGCAGCACAGCGGGCTCGCCCTGAGGCTGGCTGTCATCATGCAGAAAGATACGGGGGTTGAAGTGCGCCAGTGCCTCGCTGAGACGAGTATCGGTCGCAGTCAGGGCCAGCGCGCCGCCCAGCAGACGCTCCGCCTCGGGCGAAGCCTCGCCCTGCTCCAGCCACTGGGCCGCCGACTCGCGCCACTGGCGCAGTGCCGGGGAGAGCGAGGCGCCGGTGGAGAGGCCGTTGAGCACCAGCGCCGTGGGCTGCAGCGGCTCCAGGCGGGCCAGCAGGCGTAGCAGCTCCTCATGGCGGCTCAGCGGATCGACGATGGGGCCGCCGTCGGCCCCGGAGAGGGTGATGATCAGAGTGTGCGATTCGGGCGGCGGCGTGCCGGTACGGGCGGAGAGCTCCAGGGCCAGGCCATCCAGACCCACCAGCGGAGACTCATTGAACAGGAGAAAGGCCAAAAGGACGACCAGCCCCCCCAGGCCGCCGTCACTAAATAACCGAATCCGCTTCAATGCCCCTCCCCGTCTGTCAGGTTGATAAAGTGTTTAACTCTAACACCGGTAGGGTTATTTAAAGCATGACGCAGTTCAAGTTTTTCGCATCCGCCGGGATGGGACCGGGCCGGTTACCCTACTTGCTGGCAATAATATGCTTATCCAGCAACGGTGGAACGCCCGGTACGCTTGGGTAGGAGACGACATTCTGGCGTAATGCCAGCGCCATCATCACCCCACCACTTGCCCGCGGTAGATCCGTTTCGGCGCAGAGCTACTCGCCACCTCGCTCTCGACCGGTTTGCTCTCGTTCACTACCGGTGCACCGCGGTAGTAACTGACCTTTTCATCCGCTGGCGCTTCACTCTCCTCCTTGTCAGCAGCCGGTGCATCAGGCACCACACCCATCTGCTCCTCGAGTTCTCGTGCCATCTGGCGCAACAGGTGGTGTCGCGAGCGGCTGGCAAAGGCCAGCAGTTCCTCGGCCACCTCCTCCTCGTCCAGGTGCACGGTTACACCAAACTCCTCTTTGACCAGGCGACGCATCATCAACAGCGTGCGCGCATAGGTGCGGCTATCGGTAACTCCGGAAATCGTAGGCATGGTTTCCCTTTCATCAACTGTGAATGCGATGGTTCGCTGCCGCGGATGACCTCTTATGGGCACCCATATTTCGGTGCGTAAGGCCTGTCCTATCGACATGCATAAACAGGGCAAAAAGCAGGCCAACCATTAACCCCATGATTAACGCTGTTTCGCGCGTCCTGCACGCTACAGCATGGTGCAACATCAGGCTTGTCTGATACGCAACAGTGCAATTTGATACATAACGGTGCAAACAGGAGGGTGAGCGGATGATCCATGCCAAAGCTGCACAGGTGAGTGGCGTGGCTTCAAACCCGTCGCCACGGGTTACGCATAAAAAAACCCACCACCTTTCGGTAGTGGGTTTTCCCTCAGCCGGTGAGGTGTCTAGCAGCCGGCCTTAACCGGCAGCGACGATCTTCACCTCATCCGCCACCTTCTGGTACTCCTCAATCTCATTGAAATTGAGGTAGCGGTAGACGTCGGCACCCATGGTGTCGAGCAGGGCCACCTTCTCGGCGTACTCAGCGGGGGTCGGCAGCTTGCCCATCAGCGCGGTGACGGCGGCCAGCTCGGCTGAGCCGAGGTAGACCATGGCGTCCTTACCCAGGCGGTTGGGGAAGTTGCGGGTGGAGGTGGAGAAGACCACGGCGCCATCGGCAACGCGAGCCTGGTTGCCCATGCACAGCGAACAGCCGGGCATCTCGGTGCGGGCACCGGCCCTGCCGAAGATGGAGTAGTAGCCCTCCTCCGTCAGCTGGTGGGCATCCATCTTGGTCGGCGGAGCGATCCACATGCGGGTGGGCACGGCACCGCCGTCGGCCTCCAGCACCTTACCGGCGGCACGGTAGTGACCGATGTTGGTCATGCAGGAGCCGATGAACACCTCCTGCACCGCCTCGCCGGCCACCTCGGAGAGCAGCTTCACATCGTCCGGGTCGTTGGGACAGGCGACGATGGGCTCCTTGATGTCGGCCAGGTCGATATCGATGACGGCGGCGTACTCGGCGTCACTGTCCGCCTCCATCAGCTCGGGCTTGGCCAGCCAGGCCTCCATCGCCTCGATGCGGCGGCCCAGGGTGCGCTTGTCCTCGTAACCGTTGGCGATCATCCACTTGAGCAGGGTGATGTTGGAGTTCAGGTACTCGATGATCGGCGCCTGGTCGAGCTTCACGGTACAGGCGGCGGCGGAACGCTCGGCCGAGGCATCGGAGAGCTCGAAGGCCTGCTCCACCT